>NZ_JABAEE010000040.1:0-57925 GCF_023701885.1 Pseudomonas sp. CG7
GGGAGCCGAGCTTGCTCGCGATGGCGGCGGTACATCCAGCATCCCGGTGACAGGCCCACCGCTTTCGCGAGCAAGCTCGCTCCCACAGTGGACTTGTGGTGTCAGCGATATCTGCATTCACCACAAAACCCTGTGGGAGCCGAGCTTGCTCGCGATGGCGGCGGCACATCCAGCATCCCAGTGACAGGCATACCGCTTTCGCGAGCAAGCTTGCTCCCACAGTGGATTTGAGCGGTACGCAATGTCTGTGTTGCTCGGTATCTGCCAGGCCACTACCCTTTCGCCTTGATCGCATACATGCCACCGGCAATCACCAGACACGCCCCCGCCACCGTCCAGGTGTCTGGCAGCTCGCCGAATACCAACAGGCCAATCAGCGTGGCAAACACCAGCAGCGTGTAGTTGAACGGCTGGAGCGTGGCCGCGGTTGCATACTTCAGCGCCTGGAGAAATAACAGCTGGGCCACCACGCCTGTCGTGGACAGCACCGCAATCAAGCCCCATTGCGTCGGGCTCGGCGCCACCCATCCAGGAAGACCTACCGAAGTGATGGTGATCGCGCCGAAGAAGCCCATGTACAGCATGTTCGTGGCGAACGAATCATGCTGGCTGATCCGACGCGTCAGCACGCTGAAAACCGCGAATCCCAAGGCAGACGCCAGCGGAATCAGCGCTACAAGTTCGAAGACACCAGTGCCAGGCCGAAGGATGACCAGCGTCCCCGCGAAGCCCACGGCGGCGGCAACCCATCGACGCACGCCGATGAACTCACCCAGGAACACCCCAGCCAACGCCAGTGTCATCAAAGGGAACACCGCATACAGGGCATGCATCTCCGCCAGTCCCAAATAGCGCAGCCCCCATCCAAACAGCACGATTTCACCCACCCCGACCAATGCACGGATGACCTGCAGGCAAGGATGGCGGCTTCGGCACGCGGTCCGCAGGCTGCCCTGATAGACGCTATAACCGACAGCAAAAGCCAGGAACGCCCAATAGCGCACCATCACCAACTGCGCGACGGGAAGGTCTTTGACCAGCACCTTGGTGATCCCATCCTGGCTGGCAAACACCAGCATGGAGAGCAGGCACAGGAGAATGCCGAACTGGGGCCTGGGAACGTCATAAGCTCGTGCAGCGCTGTCCGACTGATTGCTCATGGATCATTCCATCTGGAGGGAAATTGTTGCTTCGTGACGCCAGGCATCATCCATGCCCCGGCACGCCATTCGCGTCATCGTAAGCCGGGCCCGGTTGTCAGGCGAGCTCAGACTCGAGCGCGATCAACGGCGCAAGGGCAACCTTGAGCACATCGATTTTATCGGCGGACAAACGCGCCAAGGGCCGACGCGGATTCCCCGCCCCATAACCAGTGATCTCGGCAGCGGCGTAGACCGACTGCACATAGTCACCCTGCCAGATCAACGACATCACCGGCTCGATCGACCGCCAAACCTCCCGGGCACGTGCCCAGTCCTGTTTCATGGCAGCCTCCACCACGGCAACGCAAGCGCGCGGGGCCATGTTCGCCCCGCCCCAGATCAAGCCCGCGGCGCCGGCGAAGAGCGCGTAGGGTACCAGCGCGTCGGCGCCATTCATCGTCGGCAGCCCCGTGCGGATCAGCGAGGCTTGGGCGGCAAGGTCACCACTGCTGTCCTTGACCGAGACGAAGTGGGGTATCTCGCTCAGCCGGCGAAACAGCGACGGGGTCACTTCTACGCCCACCGCCTGGGGCACGTTGTAGCCTATGATCGGCAACCCGGTCTCAGACACCGTCGAGTAGAAATCGACGATGCCCTGGTCGTCGGTCGGGCCTTCGAAAAACGGTGGCAACACCATGACGCCGTCGGCGCCACATTCAACGGCATGACGGGTGCGCTGCACCACTTCGTCCGCCAACAAGGCAGAGGTTTGCACAATAACGCGAGCACGCCCCTTGAGGACCTTGGCGCCGAAGGCCACCAGTTGTCGGGACTCTTCCTGGCTCAGGTAGACATGCATGCCAGTCCCCGAGCTCAGGACAAAACCCTGGACGCCAGCAGCCAGATAGCGCTCGAGCAACGTCTCGAAGCGTGGATAGTCAATCTTGCCTTGGGCATCGAACGGCGTGGTCACGGCCAGGTTGAGGCCGGAAAAAGCGAATGCGGACATTGGGTCGTGCCCCCTTTCTTGTTTCCTGATCGGACGCACCCACAGCCCTTCCCGGGCTGTTTGCACGCAGTAGTGGCAACACATATCGTCTCAGGAAAATCAGCTCACCGATTCAAGTGGAATCTGGGCCTGGAGGCGCGTCAGCATGGTTTCGCAGTACCAATCATCGAACTGGCACACGCCATTTTCCGCAATGTCCGAAAAGGGTCCCGGCTCGTAAGTCGGCGAGGTCACACCGGCCTGCGTGCCTTCTACCAAACGCCGGTCTTGATCGTTGGTGGCCAGCCAGACCTTCGTCAGCCGGTCAATCTCATAGTCCACACCTTCAACGGCAGTATTGGGCACCAGCCATTTGGTCGTCACCAGCGTTTCGCCGGGGCCGATCGGAAGCACCCGGAAGCTCAAGGCGTGATCGCCGAGAAAGTGGTTCCAGGTAGACGGATAGTTAAGGTAGAGCAAGGCGCCAATATCCGGCTCGCCGCTTTTATCCAAGCGTCCCGCCACGGCAGGTTTACCGTCCATGGTGTAACTCACGGCGCCTGCGGACAGTGGAATGCGCGTCATACGAAAACGGCCATTCGGATCCATGACCAGCTTGCTGGGCATACCCGCGGTTTCGCAGCGATTCCAGTGGGCGGTCAGTTCTGGATCATCTTCGCCCCCGACCCCGGCCACCGAAAGGTTCTCGACAAAAGAATTCATCAACTCGGGATGCGTACCGTCACAGTGGAAACACTCGCGGTTGTTTTCAAATACGAGCTTCCAGTTACCCTTTTCGATGAGGTTTGACTCGAAAGCCACCTTGCAGTTATCGAGGAAATGGGGGGCGATGAAAGGGCTTACAGAGTGCCTGAAACTTTCGAACTCAGGCGCCTCGTCAGCGACGCAGACATAAATATAGGTATGAACAATTTCACAATGAACAGCTTTCAGGTTGTATTGAGACCTGTCGAAATCGGCGCCCATATTACCGGCAAACAAAAGATTGCCATCCAGTTCAAACGTCCACTTATGATAAGGGCAGACGAGTTTCGCGACTTTACCCTGGGCGTGTTCGCAAACTTTAGAACCACGATGACGACAGGCATTATGAAAAGCCCGGACCTGGCCACTTTTATCCCTGATGATCAAGACAGGATAGTCGCCGATTTGCAGCGTCAAGTATTGCCCGGGCTTTTCAAGCTCGAAAGTATGCCCCGCAAAGATCCAATCCTTGTGCCAAATCTGCTCAAGATCCTGACGAAAAACCTCAGGTTCAATATACAGTTCACGGGGAAGCGCGTGGCGCGCCTTACGTTTTTCAATCAGGCCGATCACGGATGCCTTGGTATTCATTATTATCCTCTTCACATCAACCTGACGGTTAATGGCAAGTACGCCCAGAAAACGGTGTCATGGCCAACGGATCCTGCGCGCTGGAATGTCCAACGCCGCCGTTGAATTAATATTTTTCAACCATGTTTAACACGAAGGGTACGGTAGCCTGCCCAGCCGGCAAAACTACATTTTCGTCGTTCAACTGATAACTTAGCGTTATGACCCAGCGAATCCAGAAAATACCGTGCCGACCATCGCTACCGACCGAGAAGACTTGAAGGAAGCGGGGGAATTTATACGCTCCACCTGGAAAATTTCGAAAGGATCCAGTCGCGCACTCTCCGGCAGGCATCTTCGTATTCAGTCCGTTCATTGCAGGCCACGTAATGAAGGCTGTTTCGAAGCGTCACTTGATGCTCGACAGGGCGAACGAGCTGCCCTCGCTCGACCATTGCCCCGACCAGCTGGTTCCAGCCCAGTGCGACGCCTTGATGGGTCAGGACCATGTTCATGATCAGGTTGTAATCATTGGCATGAAAAATAGGCGGACAGTCGGAAGGACGCTCATCGATATCAACGTTCAGAAAGGCCAGCCATACCCCCCAATCCACATGTTCAGCCACGCCCGACCGTCCATAGGGACTCAGGTTGAGCAGCGAAGAATCGCGCACCCCTTCCAGCGAGGTCAGTTCGGGATGCGCGTCCAAAAACGCTGGAGAGCAAACAGGATAAATAATATCGTGGCACAACTGATAACTCTTGTACCCGTCTCCCACTTTGCGAATTTTTGAAATGATGATGTCCGGCTCTACGCCCGGCTCCATATTCACAAAGTTCTGAGTGGTAATCAGGTTAAACTCAATATCCGGGTTAGTCGCACGAAACTCCGGAAGATGCTCTGACAGCCACAATGCAGAAAAGGCCGGTGAGCAACAAACCGTCAGGATATGTTTCTGCGTCGGCGCGGTACGAATCCTTTCAGCCGCCTGTGCGATATTAACGAAGGACAGTTGCGCCGCCTCGAAAAAAATCTTTCCCTCGGCGGTTAGTTCTACCGTGCGCCCGGCACGCATGAACAGTTGAGCGCCCAACGAGTCCTCCAGTTCTCGAATCTGCCGACTGATCGCGGCTTGCGATACGCACAGCGCCTCCGCTGCCCGCGTGAAGCTTTCATATTTAGCGGCGGCGACAAATGCTCTGACAGCCCGAAGGGAAGGCATTCTAAGCAGCAATGTATCAGGGTCTACGTGTCTGCTGAGCATGGTAAGCCCTCATCCTCCTGTCATCCGCGGAAGCGGCGGAGCCTAACTCAATAGCCTAGCCCAGGCCATACCAACGCGTCGTGATTGGACCAAGGCGGTCGTTTCGGCGGGTCTGGATAACGTTAGGTTATCCATAAAGCCCTGTAAATGTTGTTGGATTTAAAATCAGGATACTTATAGATTGAAAAAAAGCCCGAGCCCAAGGGCAAACAATAAAAAACAGGTACATGTCATGCGCATATCCATCTTTTATTCCTGCCCGCCTAAATTACCAACGCTCGAGCTCAATTCGATTTCGTGCGCTTGTAGCGTTACACGCAAAGGAGGGACGCAATGACGAGTTCAGACGAAATCATTTCTGTTAAGAACGTTTTTAAAATATTTGGCGCACAACCTGAAACGGCGATGAAAATGCTCGACGCCGGGGCAAGCAAAAAAGAAGTCTTTGAAAAAACAGGCCAAGTCATCGGTGTTTTCGACGCCAGCTTTGCCGTCAAGCGTGGCGAGATCTTTGTGATCATGGGGCTCTCAGGTTCTGGCAAGTCGACGATGGTGCGCTTGTTCAACCGCCTTATCGAACCCACCTCCGGCAGCATTTATCTTAACGGTCGAGAAATTACCGGGCTGGCTGACAAAGCGCTTCTCGACGTCCGCCGCAAAGAGATGGGCATGGTGTTCCAGTCCTTCGCCTTGATGCCGCATATGAGCGTCCTGGAAAACACCGCCTTTGGCCTGGAGATTTCCGGCATCAGTGAAAAGGAACGGCATAGCCGTGCCAGGGAAGCCCTCAGCCAAGTCGGTCTTGCCGGACAGGAGCACAGTTATCCGCATCAACTTTCCGGCGGCATGCAACAACGGGTAGGCCTGGCCCGCGCGCTGGCCAACGACCCGACCATCCTCTTGATGGACGAAGCCTTTTCCGCCCTGGACCCGCTTATCCGCAGCGAGATGCAGGGAGAGCTCATTCGCCTGCAAGCCGAGCAGAAGCGGACCATCATCTTCATTTCCCACGACATCGAGGAAGCCGTCCGCATCGGTCACCGGATCGCGATCATGGAGGGCGGCCAGGTGGTACAGATCGGCACGCCTCAAGAGCTGATCAGTCAACCGGCCAATGACTATGTGCGCACGTTCTTCAAAGGCTTCGACAGCTCCCGGATCCTCAAGGCAGGCGACGTGGCCAGGCTCGATCCGGAATGGGTTCGCAAGCTGAACGGCCAAGCGCCACAGTTCAAGGCCGGCCTCCCGTTCGGTTACTTGATCGATGAAGGCGGGCAATTGCTCGGGGTCGTGGATATCGATACCAGCGGCGCAGGTGGCAGCACGCATTACACCCAGCACCAACAGCATCCCGTCTTTACCGATACCCCCCTGCACGAAGTACTGGAAATCGCAGCCACCCTGCCCTACCCGGTCCCTGTACTCGACCGTTCGGGCGCCCTCACCGGGACGCTATCAAAGAGCGAGTTACTGCAAACGCTGAGCCGCCATTAATCCAGGCGCGCCCCTCTACGCTGGCGCGTCCCTGACCTGAAGTACCTGCGGCCTTCATAACGCCGCTGCGGTGATGATGAAGAGGTAAACCCTGATGTCCGAGTTCAGTTTTCTCGACCCGTTTCAAGTCCTCACTATTCCATTGGGTGACTGGGTGGAAAGCACCCTGAATTTCCTGGTACACAACTTTCGCGATGTGTTCCGCGCCATCCGCTGGCCGATTGACCAGGTACTGAACGGCGTCGAGTACACGTTGCAGAGCATCCCACCCAGCATCGGGATCATTCTGTCTTCCTTGCTGGGATGGCAGCTGGCCGGTAAACGCATGGCTTTGCTGTGTTTTGTGACGCTCACCCTGCTGGGCCTTATCGGTGTCTGGTCCGAGTCGATGACCACCTTGGCGCTGGTACTGACTTCAGTCTTCTTTTGCGCCTTGCTAGGGATACCCCTGGGTATTCTCTGCGCCCGTAGCGACAACCTGGAAAGAATCTTGCGGCCCGTACTCGATGCCATGCAGACATTGCCGGCGTTCGTTTACCTGGTCCCTGTCGTCATGCTGTTCGGCATCGGCAACGTGCCGGGCATCCTTGTCACCATTGTCTTCGCCCTCCCCCCTCTGGTGCGCCTGACGAACCTGGGCATCCGCCAGGTCCCGGAGGACAAGATAGAAGCGGCCCGCGCGTTCGGCTGCACGCCGCGGCAGATGCTGACCCGCGTCCAGTTGCCCCTGGCGACGCCCACCATCATGGCTGGACTCAACCAGACCCTGATGCTCTCGCTGTCGATGGTGGTCATCGCGTCGATGATCTCGGTGGGCGGCCTTGGCCAAATGGTCCTGCGCGGCATCGGTCGCCTGGACATGGGCTTGGCCACGGTCGGCGGGACTGGCCTGGTGCTGCTCGCCATCTTCCTTGACCGACTGACCCAGGCCATGGGCGCTCGCACCGGGGCCGACCCGAGCCTGCGCTGGTATCACACCGGTCCTGTCGGCTTTGTTCTGCGCTTGTTCGGGGCGAAACAACCGGTGGGAAGGAGCAAGACAGCTTAAACCCCCGTATTCGATCTGCCGCACACGAAGATAAAACCAAAAAGGTACGCGAAGATGTCTGAATTCAAGCTTTCCCGCAGCATTCTCAATTGCGCTACAGCCCTCGCCATAGCGGCGATGTCGCTTTACGCAAACGCCTCGGCCAACCAACCGGGCGACGGTGTAAAAATCACCCCCATCTTCCCTTCTATCGCAGAGGAACGATTCCGCGGTGAAGTGGCCATGGAAGGTCTTCGAGAGCTGGGTTACAAGGTGCAGGAACCCAAGGAGACCGAGTACGGCGTCATGATGATGGCGCTGAGTAGCGGTGACGCGGACTTTACGGTGCACTTGTGGGACAAGTTGCACGATAAGTTCTACCAGCAGGCCGGGGGCGACAAGACCATGGTCAAGGCGGGCGACATCATGCCCGGCGTACTCCAAGGTTATTTGATCGACAAAAAGACCGCCGACGCCCATGGCATCAAATACATCACCGACCTGAAAAAACCGGAAATCGCCAAACTGTTCGACACCAACGGCGACGGCAAGGCGGACATGACGGGATGCAATCCTGGCTGGGGCTGCGAGTTGGTCATCGCGCACCACATGAAGGCCTACGGCCTCGAAAAGACGGTCACCGTCAACCAGGGTTCTTATTTCGCACTGATGGCGGACACCATCACTCGTTATAAGGAAGGGCAGCCGATTCTGTACTTCACCTGGGTCCCACAGTGGATCGCCACTGTCTTGGTCGAAGACAAGGACGTGGTGTGGCTGGAAGTACCGAAAACCGACTTGCCTGATGGCAACAATACTGTCGACACCCTGTACAAGGGCAAGAACCTTGGCTTTGCGGTAGACAAAATCCAGGCCGTGCTGAACAAAGACTTCGCCGAGAAAAACCCGGCGGCCTTGAAGTTCCTTTCGGTGATGCAAATTACCACGGCTGACGAAAGCGCCCAGAACTTGAAAATGCAAGAAGGTGAGAAAAAGCCAGCGGATATCCGCCGTCACGCCAAGGAGTGGGTGGCAGCCCATCGCCAGCAATTTGATGCATGGTTGCAAACCGCTCGCGCTGCGGCGACACAAACAAAAAATTAATACAGATAAGAGGCGGGACAAGTCGATGACTGCCCCGCCCCTTTAATGACGTTCCGTTCCACGTAGAATTTAATCAGTAAAAGCCAACCGAAAGGCCCGTTTCGATTACTTATAACGGAGGATTATCTGTTTCCTCTATTAAACGTTGTTGGATATCAAGCAATCACCAGAATAAATTTGGCGCTGGCCCTACAGCCAATTAAAACTGCAAAAAACTTAACCGTTACGGCCGTTAAATACTCAGTTCACTTGAAGTTACCAAACAGCTTTTTTTGCATGACTGGCATCGGATCGGTTGAATGAACAGGATCTTGAAATGTTAAAAGTATCTTCATTGCCTGCCGATGATCAATCTTGCGGGTGGTACCACTTGAGCAAGGGGCGCCAGATCAAGCCCGCCCATCAAGGCCATGGCAGTGCCCGTTGGGTGATTGGCGGTGCCGGCTTCACCGGCCTTGCCGCCGCCCGGCAGCTCGCGACTCACTTCCCCGACGATCAGATCGTGTTGATTGACGCCCAGGAAGTGGGCTTTGGCACTTCCGGTCGTAATGCAGGGTTCGCTATCGACCTGCCCCATGACATCGCTGCCGAGGACTACATCGGCGATATCGCCACGGCGAAAACCACACTGAAACTTAACCTGAGTGGCCTGAATTATTTAATAGAGTTGGTTGAACGCCACGGCATCGATTGCCAAATGAAGCATTGCGGCAAATACCAGGCAGCCGTTGAGCCACGGGGCATCGCCGTCCTGGAGGCCTACCGTCGCGGACTCGATAAACTCGATCAGCCCTACCAGATGATCGAGGCCAGCGAACTGCCCGAACATATCGGCACGCATTTCTACCGCAAGGCGTTATTTACGCCAGGGACGTCTTTGCTTCAGCCTTCGGCGCTGGTCAAAGGCTTGGCCGACAGCCTTCCCAGCAACGTGACGCTATACGAAAACACCGCGATCACCCATGTGGAATACGGCACCAAGACAGTACTCACGCACGCCGCGGGTTCAATTACCGCGGACAAACTGATCCTGACCAATAATGCCTTTGGCATGAGTTTCGGCTTCCTGAAGGGCCGCATGCTGCCGGTGTTCACCTACGCCAGCCTGACCCGCCCCATGACCGAGCAAGAACAGGCTCGCCTCGGTGGCCGGCCTTATTGGGGCGTCATTCCTGCGGATCCATTCGGTACTACGGTACGTCGCACACCGGATAACCGTCTTCTGATCCGTAATAGTTTCAGCTTCAACCCGGACGGCCGCAGCGATGCAAAATACTTGAAACGTTTTGTCGCCAGGCACCAGGCCTCTTTCGAACAACGCTTTCCCATGCTGCCTGAAATGAACATCGACTATACCTGGGGCGGCGCACTGGCTCTTTCACGTAACCATATGGGTTATTTCGGCGAACTTTCACCCAACGTCTATGGAGCTCTGTGCTGCAACGGACTGGGTGTTACCCGCGGGACGGCGACCGGCAAACTCTTGGCGGATTGGCTGGCTGGAGAACAATCCGAGCTCATTGATTTTGTCTTGAAATCACCCGGCCCCTGCCCTAACCCACCCGCGCCGCTGGTTTCAGCGGGCGTCAATATAAGTTTGCGCTGGGGGCAATACCGCGCTGGTAAAGAAAGTTAATCATATCGAAGAAACTTGAAGACGTTGGAGCTGCTCGCTCGATCTTCTGCGAGCGGTTCTCTTGGTTAAAAAGGCTGCGCTGACTGGCTAGCGCCGCTTGATAGGCATTGACACTAACTGGAGCGAGATCAATGAAGTTTGAAGGCATTTACACACCGGCCGTTACGCCGCTGACCTCTGACGGCAGTATCGATAAGACCGCCTTCGCCGAAGTCCTGGAGTATCTGGTCGACTCCAAGGTCCACGGCATCATTATCGGCGGCTCGACTGGCGAATATTACGCACACACCGCCCAGGAGCGTTTCGACCTGGCCGCCCAGGCCAAGGACGTATTGCGCGGGCGTCTGCCACTGATCGTCGGTACCGGCGCCATCCGCACCGAAGACTCGGTCGCCTACGCCGAAGCGGCGAAGGCCATCAAGGCCGATGCGTTGTTGGTGGGCTCGCCACCCTATGCACTGCCGACGCAAAAAGAGATCGCCCTGCATGTCAAGGCCGTGGACCGCGCCGCCGGTCTACCCATCATGCTTTACAACTATCCAGGCCGCATGGGTGTGAGCATGGGCGAGGAGTTCTTTGACGAAGTCAGCGATGTGAAAAATATCGTCGCCATCAAGGAAAGCTCCGGTGACATGGCCCAGATGCACCGCTTGGCCTGCAAGTACCCACACATCGCCCTGTCTTGCGGGTGGGACGATCAAGCCCTGGAATTTTTCGCCTGGGGCGCCCGCAGTTGGGTGTGTGCCGGTTCCAACTTCATTCCCCGCGAGCACGTCGCGTTGTACGAGGCCTGCGTGGTGGAAAAGGACTTCGACAAAGGCCGACGCATCATGGCGGCGATGATGCCGCTGATGGACTTCCTGGAGGGCGGAAAATTTGTCCAGTCCATCAAGTACGGCTGTGAACTGAACGGCTTGCGCACCGGTGGCCTGCGCGCCCCTCTGCATGGCCTGGACCTTGAGGAAAAGCAGGCCCTGCAAGGCGTCGTCACCGAGCTCAAGCGCAACATCGCGCAGATCACTGGAGGTGTCTGAAATGGCTGATTTACTGAGCAAAGAACAGTACGCGGCCATCGCCGCCCAGTTGAAATTTCCTACCCAAGCGTTCATCAACGGCGAGTTCCGTGATGCCCTCTCTGGAAAAACCTTCATCACGACGAACCCGGCCACGGGTGAGCAGCTTGCAGAGATCGCGGCGTGCGATACCCGTGACGTCGACGTTGCCGTGGCGGCCGCCAAGCAAGCCTTCGAGGATGGTCGTTGGCATAAGCTGTCACCCGGCGCACGTAAGCAGGTGCTCCTGCGTTTCGCCCAATTGCTGGAAGACAACGCCCACGAACTCGCCGTGCTGGAAAGCCTGGACAGCGGCAAGCCTGTCAGCGAATGCCAGAACGTCGATGTGCCCGATGCCATCCATACCTTGCGCTGGCATGCGGAGTTGATCGACAAGGTGTATGACAGCACCGCGCCGACCGGCCACGGTGCCGTCACCCTGGTGGTGCGCGAGGCGATCGGCGTCGTCGGCCTGGTCCTGCCGTGGAACTTCCCACTGTTGATGCTGGCCTGGAAGATCGGCCCGTCCTTGGCTGCGGGCTGTTCCATCGTGGTCAAACCGGCCAAGGAAACCACCCTGACCGCGCTGCGTGTGGCCGAGCTGGCCCATCAGGCCGGTATTCCGCCAGGCGTATTCAACATTACCCCTGGCGGCGGCCGGGAGGCTGGCGAGCCAATCGGTCGGCACATGGATGTGGCGATGGTCAGCTTCACCGGTTCGACCGACACGGGCCGGTTGTTCCTCAAGTACGCGTCCGAGTCGAACCTCAAGCGCGTGGTGCTGGAACTGGGGGGTAAAAACCCCGCCGTGGTGATGAATGACTGCGAAGACCTCGATCAGGTTGCCCAGTATGTGACGGCCGGCGCTTTCTGGAACATGGGCGAGAACTGCTCGGCCTCCTCGCGGCTGATTGTCCATAAAGACGTCAAGGATGAGCTGCTGCAACTGATCGGCAAGCATCTGCGCGATTGGAAAATGGGTGACCCGCTCGATCCTGAAAATCGCCTCGGCGCCATGATCAGCAAAACCCATTTCGACAAAGTACGTTCTTATCTGGAATACGCAGCCGAGCACAAACTCAACGTGATGCAAGGTGGCGAGACCGAGTCCGGCGTGTTCGTGCAGCCGACCATCATCGATGGAGTCGAGCGTGACAGTCGCCTGTTTATCGAGGAGATCTTCGGACCGGTCCTGAGCGTGACCAGCTTCAGCACGATCGACGAAGCCATCGAGCTGGCCAACGACACGGTCTACGGCCTGGCGGCCTCCGCCTACACCGGCAGCCTGCGTAACGCCTTGCGCCTGTCGCGGGAGATTCGTGCGGGTGTGGTCACGGTCAACTGCTTCGGTGAAGGCGACGCCTCCACGCCGTTCGGCGGCTACAAGGAGTCTGGCTTTGGGGGACGCGACAAATCTGTCTGGGCGCATGATCAGTACACCGAGCTGAAGACCATCTGGATTGATGCTTCATAACCTGTTCGAGATCGCGATTTTGTGGCGGCTGTACTGGCCTCATCGCGAGCAAGCTCGCTCCCACATTCCTCCGGCGTACACATGACCCTGTGGGAGCGAGCTCGCTCGCGATGAGGCCGGCACAGCGGGCAATACCTCAAGCAGACTGAACACTGGACGCCATCATGAAGACTTCACCTTTTTCGATTCCAGCCAATGCTCGGCGCATCGACCCCGCCAGGCAGCGTGCAACCGCCTTAAAAAAAGATGGCTCCGTCAATGACAACGACCGCGTCGAAATAGGCCCCACTCCCCTGGCGTTCGGGGAGTGGGAGCGTTTGGGCCTGGAACCGCCCCATTTGCCCACCCTGCGCAAGTACCGGCTGCAACGAATTGTCGATCAACTGGTCGCCCGTGACCTGGGCGGCATTCTGTTATTCGATCCGCTGAATATTCGCTACGCGACCGACACCACCAACATGCAGCTGTGGACGACCCATAACCCCGCACGGGCCTGCTTCGTCGCCGCCAGTGGGCACGTCGTGTTGTGGGACTTCCATGGCTGCGATCATCTTTCCGCCCATTTGCCGCTGGTTACAGAATTGCGCAGCGGCGCGTCTTTTTTCTTTTTCGAGACCGGCGAGCACACGGATCGACACGCCAGGCATTTCGCCGCGCAAATCGACGAGTTGCTGCGCCAGCACGCCGGGGCCAACCGACGCCTGGCGGTAGCCCGAATCGAAGTCGCCGGCGTACGCGCATTGGATGCCCTGGCCAGCGAGATTTGCAGCGGCCAGGAAGTCACCGAATTCGCGCGCATGATCAAAGGCCCGGATGAAATCAAGGCGATGCGCTGCGCGGTGGCCGCGTGCGAAGCCTCAGTGGCCGAAATGCATCAGGCAATGCGCGCCGGTGCGACCGAAAACGACGTCTGGGCCGCCCTGCATTCGGGCAATATCCGCCGTGGTGGCGAATGGATCGAGACGCGCATCCTCAGTTCCGGTCCTCGCACCAACCCCTGGTTCCAGGAGTCCGGCCCACGCGTGTTGAGCGACGGCGACCTGTTGTCGTTCGACACGGATCTGATCGGCACCTACGGCATGTGCGTGGACATGTCCCGCAGTTGGATTTGTGGGGGACTTGAGCCCACGGCCGAACAGAAGCGCCTGTATCGAATTGCCCATGACCATATCAGCCACAACAGCGAGCTGATCAAGCCAGGCATGCGCCTCACGGAACTGACCGCCAAGGCCCATCGGCTGCCAGAGTCCTGCCGTGCCCAGCGGTACGGCGTGCTGTTCCATGGTGTCGGCCTGTGCGACGAATACCCCTGTGTCCGCTACCCCGAGGACCTGGAATCCTACGGATACGAGGGCGAGTTGCAGGCAGGCATGGCCCTGTGTGTCGAGGCTTACGTGGGTGAAGTGGGTGGCCGCGATGGCATCAAGTTGGAGAACCAATTACTGGTCACTGAAACCGGCTATGAGTTGTTGACGCATTACCCCTTCGACGACAGCTTTCTGCGCATATGAAGCTTGATTGATGAGCCATTTAATTGAAGGCCATAAACCATCAAGCATCGGTTTTCTCTTGCTTGAGAACTTTTCCCTGACGTGCTTCACGCAATGCCTGGACGTGCTCGTGACGGCCAATCTGATCCGGCCAGGCTCGGTAAAAGTGCATACATTCAGTCGAAACGACTCCGAAGTCGTCAGCGACCTGGCCATCCCCATCAGGCCGGATACCCCCCTGACGGACATCAGGATCGCCGCCCTGGATCTGATGATTGTCTGCGGGGGGTTGCGCACGCCTAGAGTCGTGCCTGATGGGTTGGTGAAACTCTTGAACAAACTCGCCAGCATGCCCATCGCGCTCGGTGGGCTATGGAATGGCGCCTGGTATCTGGGCAAAGCCGGGTTATTGGATGGCTACCGCTGTGCCATTCACGCAGAACAACGGATCGCGTTATCCGAGTTTTCACCTAATACGAACGTCACTCTGGAGGCCGTGGTATTTGATCGAGACCGGCTCACGGCGGCGAGTCCCGCGGGCGCTTTTCAAATGATGATGAAGTGGCTTTACAAAGCGCTTGATCAGAACGTCGCGAACGCGGTTTTTGACCTGTTGGATCATGACCAATCCAGGTTTCGGACTTCAGTACAGGTGCAAGACGGCAAGGTCAGCGCCCCGCTACGAGAAATCATCACCTTGATGGAGAGTAACCTGGAAGAACCGTTAGGACCGGATCAACTCGCCGAGTGTGTTCAATTATCAAGACGTCAGGTGCAACGTCTTTTCCAGGAACAATTGGGCGTCCCTCCCCAGCGCTATTACCTGGAACTGCGACTTAAAGGCGCCCAACACCTGATACAGAATTCACGCTTGGCAATCATCGATGTTTCGATTGCCTGCGGCTTTGTCTCAACCCCGCACTTCAGTAAATGCTACAGCTCCTTTTTTGGTTATCCGCCGTCGAGGGAACGTCGCCACGAATTATGAGGGCTGCGAAGCTGGGCCTAGGGGAAGGACGCGGCGCACGTCTCCCATTCAGTGCCTAATCGGTTTGGGGATCGCAATCCGGTTGCTGGACTTTACCTCGCGCAAAGCCAGACTCGACTGAATCGAGGCAATACCGACCTGACGCCTGAGCACCTGCTCGATAAAGTCGCTGTAGCTATCAAGATCCTCCGCCAGCACTTGCAGCACGTAATCGGCGTCCCCGGTGATCTTGTGGCAGGACAGCACCTGCGGCAGTTGCGCAATCACCGCCTCGAAGGCATCCGGTGCGTGATCGGCGTGGGTGGAAAAGCGGATGTGCACGAAAGCCATGATGTCCAGCCCGAGCATTCTTCGGTCAAGGTTTGCCTGATAGCCCTTTATCACCCCCGCCTCTTCCATTCGTTTGCGCCGTCGCCAGCAAGGCGTAAGGCTCAATGAGAGTCGCTCGCTGAGTTCAGCGTTGGAAATACTCGCGTCCTCTTGCAATAACTCAAGAATCGCCAGATCGGTCTCGTCGAGGCTGATGCGTTTGGATAGATTTTTCTTCAATCTGGCATTCCTGAGTCAAAGCGCCCGATTAATCTAGCAAAGCACGAAAACAAAGCAAAGAAATCGCCTCAATACCAGAACAGAATATTTGCACTGGCTTAAATTGACGGATGCGCAGAATGTTTACAGTTTTCAGTGATTCCCACCGTTTGCACCACGGCACCGAATTGAAAGACGGCGTGCTCAAGCCGTCGTTCGAACAACCCAGTCGGGCCGACACCGTTCACCACCGCGTCAAGCAGGTAGGTCTTGGCCAGATCGTCGAACCGCGTATGTTTGACCGATCGTGTTACGTCAACGCGCACAGTGAGCGCTACGTCAGTTTTCTGGAAAGCGCCTGGACAGAATGGTGTGCGACAGGACGTACGCATGACGCCTTGCCACTGGTATGGCCGGTGCGTGATCTGGCCAATGAACACGTACCCACTTTCGTCGACGGCAAGCTCGGCTTTTATGCAATGGATGCCGGCTCACCGATTACCGCCACCACGTGGCAAGCGGCAAAAACCAGCGCCGATATCGCCCTGACAGGCCTGGCACTGATCGATGAAGGTCACGACAGTGCCTTTGCCCTTTGTCGTCCGCCGGGCCACCACGCGGCACGTGAATACATGGGGGGTTATTGCTATCTCAACAACGCGGCCATTGCTGCACAACAGGCCATCACCCAAGGCGCCAGACGTGTCGCGGTACTGGACGTCGATTTCCATCATGGCAATGGCACCCAGAATATTTTCTACGAGCGAAGTGACGTCATGTTCGTGTCGCTGCACGGCGAACCGACCGTGTCCTATCCGTACTACTCGGGCTTCAGCCACGAGGTCGGCGCCAGCCATGGCGAAGGCTACAACCTCAACTACCCCTTGCCGAAGAACACTACCTGGGAAAGCTACCGCAACGCCCTGCTCCATGCCTGTAAAAAGCTCCAGCAATTCGCGCCCGAAGTGTTGGTGATATCACTGGGCGTCGACACGTTCAAAGACGACCCCATCAGCCACTTTCTGTTGGAAAGCGATGATTTCATCGGGATTGGCGAGCTGATTGCGAGCGTTGGCTGCCCCACCCTCTTCGTGATGGAAGGGGGCTATATGGTCGATGAAATCGGCATCAATGCGGTGAACGTACTGCATGGTTTCGAGAGCAAACGCGCTTGAGAATCCCCCCGCCCTACAGCGTTTCATGACTGGATTGGAGAATAAGAACATGACTCTTTTTATTGATGTCGATGATGCCGCACGCCTGTTTGCCAAGGTCGGTATCCGCCGGGCGATCAGTGAAATGGCGGCGTACATCGAAGCGGACTACCTACGCTGGACGCAATTTGATAAATCGCCGCGCACGGCCAATCATTCTGCGGACGGTGTGATCGAGTTGATGCCTACCGACGACGGCCAGCAGTATTCATTCAAGTACGTGAATGGCCATCCGGACAATGGCCAGAGAAACTTGCTGACGGTCATGGCCTTCGGCCTGCTGGCCGATGTTCACAGTGGCTATCCAATCCTGCTCAGTGAACTGACACTGACAACCGCTGTACGCACCGCAGCCACCTCGGCATTGGTTGCGCGATCGCTTGCCCGTGCAGGTGCAAGCTCTATGGCGATCATCGGCAATGGCGCCCAGAGTGAGTTTCAAGCGCTGGCTTTCCATGAAATGTTGGGCATCGATGAAATCCGAATCTTCGATATCGATCGCGACGCGTCACACAAGTTGAAGCACAACCTGGCGGCCTTTCCCACGATCAAAGTGACGCTGGCCAACTCCGTACAGGAGGCGGTCAGGGGTGCACACATTGTCACCACCGTCACTGCCGACAAAACCTACGCAACCATTCTGACGCCCGAGATGATTGAGCCCGGCATGCATATCAACGCCGTCGGCGGTGACTGCCCGGGTAAAACCGAACTGCACGCCGACATCCTGCGTAATGCCCGAGTCATCGTCGAGTTCGAACCGCAAACACGGATTGATGGTGACATCCAGCAACTGGAAGCCGATTGACCCGTCGTTGAGTTTTTCCGGATTGTGCAAGGTGAAGTTCAGGGACGCGAGAGCGACGAACAGGTCACGGTATTCGACTCGGTGGGCTTTGCCCTGGAGGACTTTTCGTCACTTCGCTATCTGCATGCCATGGCGCAGGAGCATCAAGCCGGCAAGCCTATTCACCTGGTGCCAAAGCCCGAGAACATAAAAAACCTTTACCAGTTGATTGATCAACCGCCGGCCAAAGCCGAGCGATTGCGCGCAGCCAATTGACCCAATGGTGACGCCCCGAGACCGTGTATCAAGGGGCCCCTCACCGTCCAGACAGACACACCACCGTCGCTAGCCATTGCGTCTCCAACAACAACGCTAGACGTCCACCTTTCTGCCAAAACTCAAAAAACATAAGATCAAGAGGTTTTGAAATGAAATCGAGTTCATCAGAGCTGGTTGAACAGCCTGCGCTGCAGCGCACCCTCAGCAATCGCCACATTCAGTTAATGGCCATGGGAGGGGCCATTGGAACAGGCCTGTTCATGGGCTCCGGAAAGATCATTGCACTCTCCGGCACGTCGATCATCCTCATCTATATGATCATCGGGTTGTTCGTTTACTTCGTCATGCGCGCCATGGGCGAAATGCTACTTTCCAATCTGAATTTCAAAACCTTTGCGGATTTCGCCGGCGCCTACCTGGGCCCTCGCGCAGCATTTTTTCTCGGCTGGTCTTACTGGCTGAGCTGGAGCGTTGCAGTGATAGGCGATGCCGTAGTGGTCGGCGGTTTTTTTCAATACTGGTTCCCCGGTCTACCTGCCTGGATACCGGCCATAGGGATGTTGGCGACACTGTTCGCCTTGAACGTGCTGACGGTCCGGCTGTTTGGTGAAGTCGAATTCTGGTTCGCAATCATCAAGATCATCGCCGTCGTGACCCTGATTGGCGTCAGTATTGTAATGATTGCCAGTTCCTTCGCTTCCCCCAGTGGCTTCACCGCATCCCTGAATCATCTGGTGGACAAGCAGGCTGCGTTTCCAAACGGCTTACTCGGCTTCTTCGCCGGTTTTCAGATGGCTATTTTCTCATTCGCGGGCACCGAGCTGATCGGCACCGCGGCGGCAGAGACCCGATCTCCGGAGAAGACCCTGCCCAAGGCAATCAACTCCATCCCGCTGCGAATCATCTTGTTCTACGTACTCGCATTGAGCTGCATTATTGCCGTGACATCCTGGCAACAGGTTTCGCCGGTCAAGAGTCCCTTTGTAGAACTTTTTCTGGTGGCAGGCTTCCCCGCAGCGGCTGGCATCGTCAACTTCGTGGTACTGACATCCGCCGCGTCCTCGGCAAACAGTGGCGTATTCTCGTCCAGCCGCATGCTTTTCGGGCTGGCCAACCAAGACAACGCTCCTGGCATTTTCCGGCGACTATCGGGCAATAGCGTACCGCTGCTGAGCCTGGTGTTTACCATGCTGTTGGTGCTGGCAGGTGTACTCGTGCTGTTCATCGTACCGGAGGTCATGACAGCGTTCACCATCGTCTCTACCGTGTCGGCGATCCTGGTTATTTTCACTTGGTCAACCATCCTCGCGTCTTACATTGCCTATCGCAAAAAATGCCCTGAGCTTCATATGAAATCTGCCTACAAGATGCCCGGTGGGGTGCCGATGGCCTGGATCTCATTGGCATTCTTGGGTTTTGTGCTGGGCCTGTTGGCATTGAGACCTGACACCCGTATTGCCTTGATGGTCATGCCAGGGTGGTTTGTATGGCTGGCAATTGCCTACCCGTTGACCCACCTTCGCAAGCCCAAATGTGCAGTTGAGTCGGCGAGTCAACTCGGTTGAGTCAAGGGCACTATCGTTACACGGCCTCGACAGCCTGCAAGTGTGTGTAGCTGGCGACAAAGCGACTGTACTTGTGTTGACCGCAGGTATAAGGCGCGTATTTCGCCGGGTTATCGGCACTGATGCACGTGGCGACGGTCTCGACCGTCGCCTCGAAGTCCAAGTCAATGAAGAAAGGAATGGAATACCGTTCGACACCGCTGGTGTTGATGACGCGGTGCATGGTCGATGTATAGCGATCGTTCGTCAGGGTTTGCACCAGATCACCAATGTTGACAATGAACGTATCTTCCACCGGTGGCGCGCTTACCCATTCGCCCGCACGATTGCGTACTTGCAAGCCACCGACCTTGTCCTGGAAAAGAATCGTCAGGAAGCCATAGTCCGTGTGTGCGCCGATCCCGATTTCCTTTTGTGAAATGTCGCCACTCTGCGAGGGGTAATGCAACAAGCGCTGGATGGTGATCGGTTTGCGTTGCAGTTTTTCAAAGTAGTCCGCCGGCAGATCCAGGCTCAGCGCAATGGCGCTGATGAGCTTACGCGCCAGGTCAAGCATTGCACGGTGGTAGGCCTCGCAGACCTCGGAAAATTGCGCCGGCTCCGCTGGCATCAGGTTCGCCCCGAAGAACGGGGACACTTCATCATCGTGGGCACCGTAGTCGAAGCACTCCTTGAAATCCCGGGTGTTTTCCGGATCGACGTTTTCCGCGTACATGGGAATGTAGCCACGAAGCGTAGGACCTGAATTGATGACGTTCAGCTTATTCTTTTTATCAAAAGGCATGGCGAAGAAGCCTTTCGTCTGGGCGTACATCGCGTCGATCAAGGCACGAGAAACGCCATGATTCCTGATATAGAAAAAACCAACTTTCTCGCAAGTTTCGCCGATCTGGCGCGAGACTGTTTGTGGGTCGCTCCCATCGAGTAACGGCGCAATATCAATAAAAGGGATTTCTTCGAATGTGGTCTGTTTGCTTGCAAGCCGGGTATCGGTCAGCTGAATCATCGGTGAACCTCAACAAGAGCGCCGTATTTTAATTATCCTGAAGCGAGTTGCAGCGTCGGGACCAAGAGCGTTGATCTTGATCGCTTATGCTGAAGTTATTGTTCAGGATTGAATCGGCACTCACAAACCACTTTTCATTCAATGCTCATGAGAAAAAATCAATCATGAGAACAAGGCTATATTTCGATGCCCTGTGCATGGCATTGAATGGTGGTCACCGTCAGGTTTCGTCAACCATCATACGACTTGGCGGATCCAAGGTACCTCATCAAGTTAATTCATCAGCGTTGCAATCCTTGCACTGCCGACGTGCGATGCTGTGGCGCCGCGTGTCTTTTTCTAAAAGCTCGACTGCCATGAACGCTTCGATACCCGCCCCACCTTCAACTCTTTCAATAAAACTCAGAATGGCCTTTTTCATGAACCAATGGGCGGTGCGATCCAACTTAGCCGACGCGGACTTCAGCCTGGCCCGCGTCTCTTCGTCCAACTTGATGCCCTGCGTGGTCACCGCCATATCTCTTCCTCTCAATCATTACCCGATTTCATCGTTTCTTATAACGAGGCATTAGTGCATCAAGCCCCACAGGGCCAGAAGTGGAACATCCCTCGACTTCATTGCATGGACACAGGAGGGCGGGTTGAAAACCAAACCTCCCGCGCCAGGACTCCACCACCCCACCTCCTCCCGATACCACTCGCCCGGCGACAGGACGAGATAGAACTCGGCAGGCGGGTGTTGGTGATAGGGGTAGCAGGTTTCGGGCAGCATGAGCGCCAATCCCAAGGTCAGGGTGGAACATTCCAATAACCCTCCGGGGCCGGCGATCATCCCGTGGCGATGCCGCTCCACGAAAGCGCTGTCCTGGTCGGCCCGGGCCTGGCGATTCATCCAGGTGAGATGGGGCAAGAGCGTGCCTAACGCCTCCCGTATCGACAGCAGGTCATCATCGGTCCTGGGCGCAGCTTCAAGTGCCTCGGATAAGTGGGACGCCAAAAAGCCTGGCAGTGCATTTGAAGCTTGCGCAGCCGTCCTGATCGTCCATTGGGCCGACTTCAGAGACGCGACGTGCGCTTGCGCCTCATCGCAGCCGCTGCCCGACAGGATGTTTTGAAGCGAACACCTGAGCGAGTCGCCGCTGCGGAGCATGTCCTGACCCCACGCTGGATTTTCAGTGCTATTCATCATCGTTTCGATCCCATTTCCCGAGCGACGTATCGGAGCGGCTTACAGACAACTCAGTTGTTCCAGCAGGTCAACGGGAACACTGATTCCATCATTCTGCGCGGTGACCGTTGAATGTTGCCGTTCCCATCCCGGCCTGTGGACGCCCATCTGCGCCAGGCGGGTCAGTTGACTTGAGAGCCGCAGCTCGAATCCCGTCGAAAAGAAATCCGGCGCCAGCAGCTGGACCAACAGGCCACAGCCAGGCGTCTGGTTTCCCTGGTTGAAGTCCGGCGCATCCAGCGACCAGTTGGCGCCTGTGAGCCCCGCCGCCAGCACCTCGACCATGAGCATCAAGTTGGCCCCACGGTGACCGCCAAAAGGCAGCAGCGCACCGCCCAGTGCCGCCAGGGCATTACGTGTGCCGTTGCCCTCCTGGTCCACCGCCCAACCCTCGGGAATATCGTTGCCCGTCGAAGCGGCGTGGGCGATGTTCACAAATGCTGCGGCACTGCAGGCCTGGTCGAACAACAAGGGGATGCCATCGGCCGAGGGCGCGGCAAACGAGAGCGGGTTGGTCGAGTAGGTCTTGCCCTTGGCGCCAGGAACGGCCACCAGCGCCGGTCCGTTTGCGCCCGCCAAGGCAATCAGCCCGGCCTGGGCAAACCGCAGCGTGTAGTCGCCCAACTCACCGCTGGTAAAACTGTTGCACTGGCTCAACGTGGCCATGCCATTGGTGTGCGCGGCATGGCACAGCGAATCGAAACAGCGATCGACACCCAACTGGGCAATTCCGCCTTGGGCATCGGATTTGAAGATCATCGCGCCGGCGCGGGAGATACTTGGCTCGGCACGTGGATCGATGCGTCCGGAGGAAAAGCCCGACAAGTAATCGGCAAGATGCCGGAACCCCACGGCCTGGTTATCGCGCGCTTGCGCAGCCACTGTGGCGTGGGCCAATGAGAGGGCAACCGCGGCTGAGCAGCCCTTCGCTTCGCAGAGGCGCTTCACCCAGCCGACCGCTTCATCCAGGGTAAAGCGACGGTAAGCGGTGGTCTTCAAGGGGATCGCCTGAATGTTCATTCGATGCAGCCGATGCCCCTCACAAGGGCATCGGACGGCAACACAACTATTGGATGACGGCCATTACTGGGCCGGTGTCGCGGAAGCGGTCTGGCTGCCGAACATCGCTTCGAAGCGCGGCTTGTTGGCGGCGTAATACTCCGCAACGACCTTGTCCGCCGAACTGTCGCGGGCGGTCGCCATCAACTTCTCGAGGTCGGCCTTGGGGATCTTGAAGTTGGCGAAGAACCGGGCGACATCGGGATGCTCGGCGCTAAAACCTTTGCGGGCAATCGCGTGAATCTGCTCGGCGCCGCCGAAAACCTGCTTCGGATCATCCAGGTAACGCAGCGGCCACTTGGCGAACATCCAATGCGGGCTCCAGGCGTTGATCAAGGCCCATTTGTCACGCTTGAGGTTGCGATCCAGCTCGCTCAACATGCCGGACTCCGAAGAGGCGACCATCTTGTAGCCATCGAGCTTGTATTCCTTGATGGCCTTTTCCGTGAGTTTGTATTGGCCGTTGCCCACTTCCGACGTCAGGATCTTGCCACCCAACTTTTCCCGCACTTCAGGCTTGTTGAGGTCCTCGACAGTGGCGAGTTCGCTGGTTGGAATGGACGTTGGCACGGCCATGCCGATCCGACCTTCATACAGCACGCCGAGGTCTTCGAGCTTGTCCTGGTATTTGTCATAGAACGATTTGTGGGTGCTCGGCAGCCAGACCATCGGGATCAGGTCGATATTGCCGTTGGCCAAGGCCTGGAACTGAATGCCAATATCGGCGAGCACCAATTTGACCGGTTGCTTCAAGTGGTCGCGCAATGCGGTATCCGCCAGTTTTACGGCAATTTCCGTATCCGACCAATTCACCCATCCGATGCGGATAGGCGTGGGTTCCTCGGCATGGGCCATCAGGCTGCTGGCGGCCATCGCCAGGCCGGCAAACCAGCCGATACACGTCTTACTGGACAACGTCATCATGGTGCATCTCCGCGTACTGTATTAATAGTTATTGGCAGGGCAGCAGAAGAATTAACGTCCCCTCATCAGAGCAGAGTGCCATCACCCTGCTCAAGGGATTTAATGTTATGCATGGGTAAGTTTTAGTTATGGGAACAGCTCATGTATGTCGGTCGCTCGGCCCTCCTCCGCCCTTTGGCGAAACTCTTTTGGTAATGCAGACTCCCTTAAGACTGTCGACAGACCGTGGCGAGGGAGCTTGCTCCCGCTGGGCTGCGTAGCAGCCCTTTTGTGAGCGCTGCGCACTGGAGCGCCAGCCCGGTCAAGCGGGAGCAAGCTCCCTCGCCACGGGTTCAGCGTTTTGCCACTCACAACGCTTTTTCGAGTGCCGGCAATGCTTCGAACAGATCCGCCACTAACATGTAATCCGCCACTTGGGCGATGGGTGCTTCAGCGTCCTGGTTGATCGCGACGATGACTTTTGAACCACTCATGCCCGCCAGATGTTGAATGGCGCCACTGATGCCCGCCGCGATGTAAAGCTCTGGCGCGACGATTTTCCCGGTCTGCCCGACCTGCAAATCGTTGGGGGCAAACCCCGACTCCACCGCGGCACGGGAGGCCCCGACGGCGCCGCCAAGCTTGTCCGCCACTCGCTCGATCAGGGCGAAATTTTCTTTACTCTGCATCCCGCGACCACCGGACACGACGACACGGGCGCTCGACAAATCCGGCCGTTCGCTGGCCGTCAGTTGTTCGCTCACGAAACGCACATTGCTTGCGCTTTGCCCGCCCTCCACCGCCACCACTTCACAGCGATGTTCATGGGACAAGGCGTGGGCGAACGCCGAGGCGCGGACCGTGAGCAACTTGATCGGATCGAGGGACTGCACGGTGGCGATGGCATTGCCGGCATAAATGGGCCGCTGGAAGGTGTCCGCCGAAACAATGTGGGTGACGTCGGACAGCATGCCGACATCCAGGCTGGCCGCGACCCGTGGCAGCACATTGCGCCCCATGCTGCTGGCATCGGCAACGACATGCGTATACCCATCGGCCACCAGTGAAGTGATCAGTGGCTGGACATTTTCCGCCAGGGCATGTTCGAACATTGCCCCTTGTGCGAGCAGCACCCGGTCCAGGCCCTGGGCCAGTGCTGCCTGTTGCGCCACTGCCGACGCATCCGCCCCGCCCATCACCAGCAAATCCGTCTTGGCGCCCAACGCCAGGGCGGCGGTCACGGCACTCCATGTCCCTGCCGTCAGTTGACCTGCACTGTGCTCGGCGATCACCAATGTGCGCATCAAATCACCCCCGCAACGTTTTTCAATTTATCCACCAGCTCGGCCACCGAACCGACGTTGATCCCGGCTTTGCGCACCGCCGGCGGCACTACGCCTAATAATCGAGCGTGTTCCTTCACGCTCGCGCCCAAGGTGTCGGCGGCAATGATTTCAAGCGGCTTTTTCTTGGCTTTCATGATGTTCGGCAACGAGGCATAGCGCGGTTGGTTCAGCCGCAAGTCACAGGTCACCACGGCCGGCATGGCGAGGGCGACCACCTGGCTGCCACCGTCGACCTCACGCTCGACGACCCATTGCCCGTCGACCTGATTGACGGCCGAGGCGTAAGTGGCCTGGCCGCTGCCGATCAACTGCGCGACCATTTGCCCGACCTGGTTGTTCTCCTGGTCGATCGCCTGTTTGCCAAACAGGATCAATTGCGGCTTTTCCTGGTCGATCACTTTACTCAAGTACTTGGCGACGTTGAGCGGTTCGAGTAGCCCATTCGTCTCGACCAGCAACGCCCGGTCCGCACCGAGTGCCAAGGCCGTGCGCAGTTGTTCCTGCGCCGCCGACGTGCCCACCGAGACCACCACCACTTCGGATGCCAGCCCCTTCTCCTTGAGGCGAATCGCCTCTTCCACAGCGATCTCGCAGAACGGGTTCAAGGCCATCTTCACGCCATTGAGTTCGACGTCTGAACCGTCGGCTTTTACCCGGACTTTCACATTCGGATCGATAGCGCGCTTTACCGCAACGAGCACTTTCATGGTTCTTCCCATAGCCCCCTTGCACTGTGGATCGATGCGAGATGGCCGGCCGCACGAGCCGGACCACCCCTGTTTCGACTGGATGGTAATCCTGGTTTTTCCGCCACGCAAGAAAAATGTACACCTGTGTCCCAATCGTTGACACACATGAACATTAGACATACTGTTATGTCAAACCAAGCCTGATGTTCTGTTCCCGGAGCGCAACACCATGTCCAGCGATCCTCTGCTGCAGCCCTATAAGATCAAACACCTGACCCTCAAGAACCGGATCATGACCACCTCCCATGAGCCGGCTTATCCTGTCGACGGCATGCCGAAGGATTTGTACCGCGCCTATCACGTCGAACGGGCCAAGGCTGGCGTGGCACTGACCATGACGGCGGGCTCCGCCGCTGTTTCCCGTGACAGCCCGCCGGTGTTCAACAACGTGCTGGCGTACAAGGACGAAGTGGTCAAATGGATGAAGGACCTGACTGACGAATGCCACGAACACGGCGCGGCAGTGATGATCCAACTGACTCACCTGGGCCGGCGCACGCGCTGGGACAAGGCTGACTGGCTGCCGGTCGTCTCGCCGTCCCATCGCCGCGAAGCGTCCCACCGGGCCTTCCCGAAAAAAATGGAAGACTGGGACATCGACCGGATCATCAAGGATTACGTGGACGCCGCCGAACGCATGAAGGCCGCCGGTCTTGATGGCCTGGAACTGCAGGCCTACGGGCACCTCATGGATCAGTTCTGGTCGCCGCTGACCAACGATCTCGACGGGCCCTACGGCGGCTCGCTGGAAAACCGGATGCGCTTCACCTTCGACATCCTGCGTGGCATTCGCCAGCGTTGTGGCGAAGATTTCCTGCTCGGGGTGCGCTACACCGGCGATGAAGACCTGCCCGGCGGCTTCGGTGCCAGCGACGGCCTGCAGATCTCCCACATGCTCAAGGACAGTGGGCTGGTGGACTTCCTCAACGTGGTGCGCGGGCACATCGATACCGATGCTGGCCTCACCGACGTGATCCCCATCCAGGGCATGCGCAATTCACCGCACCTGGATTTTGCTGGCGAGATTCGCTCGGCCACCGGTTTCCCGACGTTCCACGCGGCCAAGATTCCGGACGTCGCCACGGCGCGGCACGCCATCGCCTCCGGCAAGGTGGACATGATCGGCATGACCCGCGCGCACATGACCGACCCGCACATCGTGCGCAAGATCATTGAAAAACGCGAAGAAGAGATTCGCCCCTGCGTCGGCGCCAACTATTGCCTGGATCGCATCTACCAGGGCGGTGCCGCCTACTGCATCCACAACGCTGCCACCGGCCGCGAAACCACCATGCCCCATGAGATCCCGAAGGCGTCGGTCAAGCGCAAAGTGGTGGTGATCGGCACCGGCCCGGCGGGCCTGGAAGCGGCGCGGGTGGCTGGCGAACGCGGTCATGACGTCACGGTGTTCGAAGTGGCGGATCAGCCCGGTGGACAGATCCGCTTGACCGCCCAGAGCGAGCGGCGGCGCGAGATGATCAGCATCATCGATTGGCGCATGGCGCAATGCGAACGGCTGGGGGTGAAGTTCCATTTCAACACCTGGGCCGAAACCGAGACCGTGATGGCCGAGGCGCCGGACGTGGTGATCGTCGCCACGGGCGGCTTGCCCCATACCGAGGTGCTCAAGCACGGCAATGAGCTGGTGGTGTCGACCTGGGACATCATTTCCGGCGACGTCAAACCCGGCCAGAACGTGCTGATCTTCGACGACGCGGGCGACCACGCGGCGCTACAGGCGGCCGAGGTCATCGCCAACAGCGGTGCGAAACTGGAGATCGTCACGCCGGACCGGTCGTTTTCGCCAGAGGTGATGGCGATGAACCTGGTGCCGTACATGCGCAGCCTGCAAGACCTGAACGTCACCTTCACAGTGACCTATCGGGTCGATTCCGTAGAGAAGCGCGACGGTCAACTGATCGCCAACTTCGGCAGCGATTACGGCCAGGTGCACAAACAGCGCGTGGTCGATCAGGTGGTGGTCAACCATGGCACCCTGCCCCTGGACGACCTGTACTTCGAACTGCGCCCGCATTCGAGCAACAACGGCGCGGTCGAACAGCACAACCTGATCGCCGGGAAAACCCAGGATATCGTGACCAACCCTGAAGGTCGCTTCCAGCTGTTCCGGATCGGCGACGCAGTGTCGGCACGTAATACCCACGCGGCGATCTACGATGCGTTGCGGTTGGTGAAAGACATTTGAAGTCATGCCCCTGATCTTGTGGGTCAGGGCCACTTCTCCACTTAACCCGTGATGCTGCTCACTTAAGCAATTCGGTAACCCCGTGGCGAGGGAGCTTGCTCCCGCTGGGTTCTGTAGGAGCTGGCGAAGCCTGCGATCTTTTGATCTTGATCTTGATCTCTCGCTTGAGATTCAAGTGGCTGGGGAAAGATCGCAGCCTCGTTGCACTCGACAGCTCCTACACAGCTCCTACCAGCTCAGGCCGAGCGGGAGCAAGCTCCCGCGCCACAGGTTCATCGTTTCTCAAGTAGATAGCGTTGCAACTAACACGAGGCTTTTCCATGTCAGCACAGACCTTGAAATCAAGGGCTGCGGTCGCATTCGCGCCCAATGAACCGTTGCGGTTGGTCACCATCGATGTGGCGCCACCCAAGGCCGGTGAGGTCCGGGTGCGCATCGTCGCCACCGGCGTTTGCCACACCGACGCCTTCACCCTGTCGGGCAGCGATCCCGAAGGCATTTTCCCCACCGTGCTGGGGCATGAAGGCGGTGGTGTGGTCGAGTCCATCGGCGAAGGCGTGACCTCGCTGCAAGTCGGCGACCACGTGATCCCGCTCTATACCGCGGAATGCCGGCAATGCAAATTCTGCCTCTCGGGCAAGACCAACCTCTGCCAGGCCGTCAGGGCCACCCAGGGCAAAGGCCTGATGCCCGACGGCACTTCGCGCTTCTCTTACGAAGGCCAGCCGCTGTTCCACTACATGGGCTGCTCGACCTTTTCCGAATACACGGTGCTGCCGGAAATTTCCCTGGCGAAGATATCCAAGGACGCACCATTGGAGCAGGTTTGCCTGCTCGGCTGCGGAGTGACCACGGGGATTGGCGCGGTCCTCAACACGGCAAAGGTCGAGGCCGGTGCCAGCGTGGCGATTTTCGGGTTGGGGGGTATCGGCCTGGCAGCGATCATTGGCGCCAAGATGGCCAACGCCGGGCGCATCCTGGCCATCGACATCAACCCAGCCAAGCGCGATGTCGCCCTGTCGTTGGGCGCGACGGATTTCATCAATCCCAAGGAGGATGACCGGCCGATCCAGGACGTCATCGTCGAACTCACCGACGGTGGCGTGGATTACTCCTTCGAATGCGTCGGCAACGTGCAATTGATGCGCGCAGCGCTGGAGTGCTGCCATAAGGGCTGGGGCGAGTCGATCATCATCGGTGTGGCCGGCGCCGGCCAGGAAATCAGCACCCGCCCGTTCCAGCTCGTCACCGGTCGGGTGTGGCGCGGCAGTGCCTTCGGCGGCGTGAAAGGCCGCACCGAACTACCCAGTTATGTGGAGAAGGCCAGTCGCGGGGAGATCCCGCTGGAAACCTTCATCACCCACAACATGCCCCTGGAAGCGATCAACGAAGCCTTCGAGTTGATGCACACCGGGCAGAGCATTCGTACCGTCATTCATTTCTGAAATCCGCTCGTAAACCCAATGACCCAAAGAAAGGAAACCAAGATGTCCGTTTTTACCCATGTCACCGTCGGCACCAACAACCTGGCAAAAGCACGCGCATTTTATGACGCCACCCTGAAAGAGATCGGCCTCAAGCGTGTTGCCGACCTCAACGCGGCCGGCTCCATCTGGGGCGTCGACAAGCCGTCATTTTTTGTCCTCAATCCGGCCAACGGCAGTGCGGCCACCATCGGCAACGGCGTCACGGTGAGCTTCGAAGCGCCGAACCGCGCGGCGGTCCAGGCGTTCCATACGGCCGCCCTGGCAAACGGCGGCGTCTGCGAAGGCCTGCCAGGCCCGCGTGGCTGGGCGGACAACGCCTTCGCCGCTTATGCCCGGGACCTGGATGGCCACAAGCTGGCGGTGTATTGCTTCAAGGCTGAATAAACGCAGGCAGCACCACCGCTATCGCGAGCAAGCTCGCTCCCACAGGGATCGTGGGTGTTCATGAATATCATGTTCATCACAGGAGTCTTGGGTGTTCATGAGTATCTCATTCACCAAAGGACCACTGTGGGAGCGAGCCTGCTCGCGATGGCGGCGGCACAGTCAACATCGAGCCCAACCTGCCTCACGCGTTTGGCGACCAACCTAGCCCCCATCGGTATCGATATCGGCATCCGTGCTGTCACCGGATTTCGGCCGGTCCGGAGCAGGCTTGAAGCCGGGGCTGAAGGTGTTGTCATTGTCCTGGTGGTGCTGCTTCTGATCGACCTCAGTGGCGGCGCTATCAGCCTGGTCCGTTCCGGCATGACTGACTGGCTCGGCATCAGACGCTTTGCCCGGAACCTGGGGGTCGATGGCCGGATCATTACGCGCAGACGGCGTCTGTGGCTGGGTGTTTGCGGGATGGTCGTTCATAGGCACCTCGTTCATGGCAGGGCCGGATGGTTGACCGGTCTTGAACATTCGAAGATGACGCAACGGCTTCGGTTCCATTTGTTTAAAACGCAGCGATCAACCGCCCAACACACTCCTGATCATCCGGGCCAATGCGTCCGGGCCGTAGGGTTTGCTCAACAAATGGGTGTCGGGGCTCAATTGATGGTTTCGGGAGATGATGTCCCGGGTATGGCCCGAGGTGAACAGCACCGGGACCGGCGGGCTCTGCACCTTGGCCCAGGCGGCCAGGTCGGAACTCTTGATCAGGCCAGGCATGACCACGTCGGTGAAAATCAGGTCCACCGCGGTGCCGTCCAGCAGCAGTTTCATCGCCTCATCGCCGTTGGCGGCCGTGAGGGTCCGATAGCCTGACTGCTCCAGCAGGTCCACCGACGCACTGCGCACCTCGTCGTTGTCCTCCACCACCAGAATCGTCTCCTGCCGGCCGGACTGAAGCGCGTCGTGTTGCTCGGTTTCCCCTACTTCGGGCGCAAGGCTTCGAGGGAAATACATCCGCACCCGCGTGCCTTCACCCAGGTCGCTGGAAATCTCGATATGGCCGCCACTCTGCTTGACGAACCCGAACACCATGCTCAATCCAAGCCCAGTGCCCTGGCCATCGGTCTTGGTGGTGAAAAACGGTTCGAACACTTGCTGCAGGACATCGGGCGGCATGCCGGCACCACAATCGATCACCGACAGTCGAACATAGTCGCCGGCCGGGATTCCCTTGCCGGCGCAGAACGCTTCATCGAGCACGATGTTCTCGCCGAGCAGGCGGATGGTGCCCTCGCCATCCATGGCGTCACGGGCATTGATTGCCAGGTTCAACAGGGCGTTTTCCAGTTGGTTGCGATCAACGTGGATGCACCATGGCGCCTGGGGCAGGCTCACTTCAATCTGAATGGTTTCGCCCAGGGCCCGTTGCAGCAACTCACCCATGCCCTCGTAGATGCGCCGAGGGTTGTAGACCGCCGGTGACAAGGGCTGGCGCCGGGCAAATGCCAGCAACTGCGAGGACAGCTTGGCCCCCCGCTCCACGGCTTCGATGGAAGCACTGACCCGTCGTTGCACATTGGCATTGTCTCGTTCGTGGCGTGCCAGTAAATGCAGGTTGCCGGCGATCACCTGCAGCAAGTTGTTGAAGTCATGGGCCACACCACCGGTGAGGCCGCCAATGGCCTCCAGCTTCTGTGACTGGCGCAACTGTTCTTCCGCTGCCAGCCGCGCCTGCACCTCGTTGGCGACGCGTTGCTCCAAATCGCGGGTGAACTTGAGCAGCGACGCATCGGCCGTCTTGCGCTCATCGATATCAATCAGCACCCCCGGAAAACGCAGGGGCTTGCCCGCCCCATCGAACTCACATCGACCGCTGGCCAGCACCCAGCGATAGTTGCCGACCAGGCGGCGAACCCGATATTCAGCGCTGTAAGACACGCCGGTGCGCACGGTCAGTTCGACCCGCTGGTTGACCTCTTCAAGGTCGTCCGGGTGGATACCCTGGCGGGCAATTTCGATGGGCAATGCGTCCAGCGAACAGTCGGGTGGGTAGTTGAAAGTACGGGCGAAACGCTCATCGCCCGACAACGTGTCGGCCTGGATGTCCCAGACGAACGACCCCAGCAAGGGCCCGGCCGAGAGCGCCAGCTGGATGCGTTCATTGACCGCGCGGTAACTGCGTTCGGCCGCTTGCCGGGCGCGCTCGGTCAATACGTGCTCGGTGGTTTCCACCACAATCGCCAACACCCCCGCCGGAGATTGGTCGTCATCGGGCACCGGGCTGTAGTAGAGGTCCATCCACACGTCTTCAGGCTTGCCATCGCGTAGCAGGACCAGCTCTTTGCTACGGTAGGACAAGGTGCCGCCGGCCAGGCAGACGTCCAGGACATGGCGATTGAATTCAGCGACCTCCGGCCAGCCCAACTCCACCGCGCACCCCAGCAGGTAGGGATGGCGGCCGCCAGCGAACTCGGCGTAGGCATCGTTGTAGATCATGAAGCCCTGGCGGCCCCACAACATCACCATCGGCAGGGGCGAAGCCAACAACAATTGGACAGCGCTGCGCAAGCTGGCGGACCAGTGCTCGATGGCGCCCAACTCGGTTCGGCTCCAATCGAACGCCCGGATACGCCCGGCCATCTCACCGCCCCACCCTGGGCACCCGTGATTCAGGGATAGAAACTGCATGGTCGACTCTGAGCCTCAAAATACCTGCAGGGAATCGGCATACACAAATCCCTTGCGATCAGAGCTTCGAGCGTCGGGTTGGCGTTTGGTTTCATGCTGACCGGTTTGCGCACGATCCCTGTGGCGAGGGAGCGTGCTCCCGCTGGGCTGCAAAGCAGCCCCAAAAAAGGCTGACGCAATCCTTCAGGCACACCGGGCCGGCTGGTTTACGACGGCTGCGCCGCCGAGCGGGAGCAAGCTCCCTCGCCACAGGGTTGTGGTGTTATAGCAACCTCAGCGGAAATCGCGGCTTTGCACCTGGATACCCGCCAACAATTCAGTCAGGTCGCTCAAGCGCCCGGCGATCAAGTGGCGGACCTCGCCGACGCTTTCCCAACGCCCGTCGACCCTGAGCAATTGCGAGCCCACCAGGGTCTTGCGCTGGCGCTCGGCCAGGTCGCGCCAGACCACCACGTTGAGGTTGCCGAATTCATCTTCCAGGGTGACGAAGGTCACGCCGCTGGCCGTGCCTGGGCGTTGGCGGCCGGTGACCAGCCCGGCGACGCTGACGTTGCGGCCATGCTCCACGTCCTGCAATTCCCGTGAACTGCGGCAGCGCCGGGCGCGCAGTTCGGAACGCAGCAGGGCCAGCGGATGAGGGCCAAGTGTCGTGCCCAGCGTGGCGTAATCGGCAAACAGGTTTTCCCCCAGCGTGGGTTCGGGCAGGGTCACGGGCGGTTCTTCCTGGCTGGGCAAACCGGCGAAAAGGCCCAGTTGCTTCTGCACCCCGGCCACTTCCCAGCGAGCCCGATGGCGATCCCCGGCCAAGCCCTGCAAGGCCCCCGAGTCCGCCAGTTGCGCCTGGGCCCGGGCATCGAGTTGCGCGCGTTCACCCAAGTCGGCCACGTCGCTGAAGGGCCGCTGCCGGCGCGCCGCTTCGATCCGGCGGGCATCCTCTTCGCGAAACCCCTTGCCCAGGCGCAGCCCCATGCGGATCGCCGGTTGCCGGCCGTCCATGGGCTCGAGGCTGCACTCCCAATCGCTGGCGCGCACGTCCACCGGGCGGATCGACAGTTGATGCCGGCTGGCATCCTGGAGGATCTGGTCCGGGCTGTAGAACCCCATCGGCCAACTGTTGATCAAGGCACAGGCAAACGCCGCCGGTTCGTGGCTTTTGAGCCAGCTGCTGGCGTAGGTCAGCAAGGCGAAACTGGCAGCGTGGGATTCGGGAAAACCGTATTTGCCGAAGCCTTTGATCTGTTCGAAGATTTGCGCGGCGAATTCAGCGGTGTAGCCATTGTTCATCATCCCCTGCGCCAGGCGTTCCCGATGGGGCTCCAACCCACCGTGACGTTTCCAGGCAGCCATGGAGCGCCGCAATTGGTCGGCTTCGCCCGGGGTATAGTCGGCCGCGACGATGGCGATCTGCATGACCTGCTCCTGGAACAAGGGAACACCCAGGGTGCGGTCAAGCACTGTTTTCAGCGCTTCAGAGGGATACGTCACCGCCTCTTCCTTGTTTCTGCGCCGCAGGTACGGGTGCACCATCCCTCCCTGGATCGGCCCGGGCCGCACGATCGCCACTTCGATGACCAAATCGTAGAACCTCTCGGGTCTCAGCCGAGGCAACATCGACATCTGCGCCCGGGATTCGATCTGGAAGACACCGATGGTGTCGGCCCGCGAGATCATCTGGTAGGTCGCCGGATCTTCCTTGGGCAACGACGCCAAGGCATAACGCTGCCCCCGGTACTGCTCGATCAGGTCGAAACAACGCCGAATCGCGCTGAGCATGCCCAAGGCCAGGATATCCACCTTGAGCAGCCCGACCGCGTCCAGGTCGTCCTTGTCCCACTGGATGATGGTGCGCTCGGCCATGGCCGCGTTTTCCACCGGCACCAGGGTGTCCAGGGGCTGTTCGGAAATCACGAAGCCGCCAGGGTGCTGGGATAAGTGCCGGGGGAAACCGATCAATTGCTGGGTCAGGCCCAAGACCCGGCGCAACACCGGGCTGTCCGGGTCGAAGCCGCCTTCACGCAAGCGCTCCACCGGCGGCGCCTCGTCGCTCCAACGGCCGCAGCAATCGGCCAGGGCATTGACCTGGTCCGGCGGCAGGCCCAGGGCCTTGGCCACATCGCGCACCGCCCCGGCGCCGTGGTAACTGCTGACCACCGCCGTCAAGGCCGCACGATGACGACCGTAGCGCTGGAACACGTACTGCAGCACTTCCTCGCGACGGTCGTGTTCGAAATCGACGTCGATGTCCGGCGGCTCGTTGCGCTCCCGGGACAGGAAACGCTCGAACAACAGGCTGGTGAGACTGGGGTCGATTTCGGTAATGCCCAAGGCGTAGCACACCGCCGAGTTGGCCGCCGAACCGCGTCCCTGGCAGAGGATATGGCGGCTGCGGGCAAAACTGACAATGTCCTGCACGGTGAGGAAATAGCTGTCATAGCCCAACTCGGCGATCAGGCTTAGCTCCTTGTCGATCTGTGCCCGCACCTTGTCTGTCACGCCATCCTTCCACCGCTCGCGCATACCCCGCTCGGTCAGTTCCCGCAGCCAGGACGCCGGATCATGCCCCTCGGGCACCAGCTCACGCGGATATTCATAGCGCAGTTGGCCAAGGTCGAAGGTGCAGCGCCGGGCGATGGCCAGGGTTTCATCGAGCAAGGCCCGCGGGTAGAGCTCGGCCAGATCCTTGCGGCTGCGCAAGTGGCGCTCGCCGTTGGGGTGCAGGCGCTGGCCGGCCTCGGCCACCGTGACGTGGTGGCGGATGGCGGTCATGGTGTCCTGCAAGGCACGACGGCCGCGCACATGCATGTGCACATCGCCGCTGGCCACGGCCGGAAGATCCAAGCGTTCGGCCAGTGCCAGGCAGTCCGCCAGCCGTCGGCGGTCGTCCTGTCCACAATGCAACTGGACCGTCAGCCACAAGCGCCCGGCAAAGATCGGCTGGAGCCAACGTCCGTGCTCCTCGGCGTCCTTGCCCTCGGCGACCCACAACGCCAGCAGCCCCGGCAAGGGCTCGTCGAAGTCCTCCCGCACGATGCGATAGTGGCCCTTCTCGCTGCGGCGACGGGCGCGGGTGATCAACCGGCACAAGGCTTGATAGCCGTCCAGGTTTTCCACCAGCAGCACCAGTTTCGGACCGTTCTCGACCTGGATTTCGCTGCCGACAATCAATTGCAGCGCCAACTCCTTGGCCGCCTGCCAGGCCCGGACGATCCCGGCCAGGGTGCATTCATCGGTGATCGCCAAGGCCTGATAGCCCTGCTGCTTGGCGCGACGGCACAACTCCAGGGCACTGGAGGCGCCGCGCTGGAAACTGAAGTTCGACAGGCAATGCAGCTCGGCATATTCAACGCTCATGCGAACCAGCCCTGCAGCCACAGCGGCCCGCCCTCGCCCACCGGTCGATAGGCCCAGCCCCGTTGTCCGCTGCGGGTTTCGATCAGGTAATAGTCGCGGCGCACATCCGCGCCATCCCACCAACCGGTCTCGATGCGCTCGGGCCCCATGAGGATCTGTGCCTGGCCTTGCGGCAAAGCCTGGGGTTCATCCAACAGCCAGCCGGGACGCTGCACGCCCTCGCGCGCCGGACAAACCTGGGAACGGGGTTGGGCCGTCATCTGCCAGGCGCACTCAGGCCGATGGTCGTCGCGAAACCCCAAGCCTTGCACGGCATCATCCCCCAGGCGGGCCCGCAGCCGTTCCCGCAGTTGCTCCCAGGGCAATGACTGTTGCGGGCGTTCGTCAAACAGCTCCAGGCGCTGGGGCACGAAACTCGGCAGGTCTTCTGCGCACAAGCGAAAACCCCGCACCGGGGCCTCGACCTGGACTTGTTCCAAGCGACCGCGGGCCAGTTCGAAGAGCATCGCCGGGTCACGTTCGGCGCTGAGCAGGCCGACCTTGATCACCGTATCCGGCAACCCGGCGTGTTCCAGGTGCAAGTCGAAGCGCTGCACGCCGCTGTCGCGGCCGCAGAGGAAGGCCGACAGGTCACCGGTCAGGCGGCGCAACGGGAACAGCAGCGCCTGATGGGATTGCACGTCATAGTTGAGTTCGATGCGCACATCGAAACGGTCGGGCGGCAGGTAGAACGACAGCGCCAGGGTGCGGCTGCCCGTCAACGCATCGAGGTGCTTGAGCACCTGGGCCTCGAAACGCCGAGCCAGGGTCTGTCGGGGCAAGGCCTGGACCTGGTTCAGGCGGCGCAGGCCCATGCGCGACAGCGCCGTGGCGACGTCGGGCTCCAGGCCAATTCGTTCCACGGGCATGTGGCCCAGGCAGTGCTGCAAGGTCTCGGCATCGGGCACCACCAGGGCGTCATAGGCATTGGCCAGCACCCGCGCCGCCACCGGGTTGGGGGCGGCGACGATGCGATGACGAAAGCCCAGCTCGTTCAGCTCGGCTCGCAAGCGCGCCTCGAACACCGGCCAAGGCCCGAACAGGCCCAGGCTCGACTCGATCTCGAACAGCAGGGTACGCGGGTAATGTACGCTGACCTGGGAGCTGAAACGGTAGGCCCAGGCCGCCAGGAACTGTTGCCAATACTCGATCTGCGCCGCGTCGTACTCGGCGGTGGCAAAGCCTTTGCTCAAGGCCTGGGCGGCGGTCATGGTCTGGCCGGGACGCAAGCCCAGGGCCCGTGCCGGCGCGTTCACCGCTTGCAGGATCCGGCGCTGGGCCGGGCCGGTCCGCAAGGCCAGGGGCTGGGCGGGATCGGGGCGCTGACGCAGCGCGGCGTCCAGCGCCAATTGCGGGAAAAGAATACAGACCCAGCGCATCGCAACCTCAATGCCCGGTTTGTGGGGCGAGCGTGGCAAAGGCAATCGGCGCCGAACGGGCCAGCCCGCCCCGGCACTTGAGCACGCGCAATTGCGCCGGCCGGGTATCGATGGCGATGCGCAAGGCCGCCGGCGACGGGTTGATAGCCTCCTGGATCGGGCGCCAGGCGAATGCCAGGGTCTGGCCGGTTTCCGCCGCCACTTGCAAGCGGCGCAAGGCCCGGTCGTCCGCTTGGCGGGGCCAGCACAGCACCGCGCCACAACTGCCCGACCGCAGGCATTGTTCGGTGGCCCAGAGGGCCTCACGCTCATCGGCACGGATGATCGACAACTGACGTAGGTCGATGCCGGCGTTCTGCCAAGCCTGGGGATAAGGCACGAATGGCGGCGCCACCAACACAATCCGCTCCCCCGCCGCCGCCAGCCGCGCCAGGGTCGGCCAAACCAATTGCAACTCGCCCACGCCCGGCGCGGCGATGAGCAATTCCGTTAATGCCGCTTCCGGCCAGCCGCCACTGGGCAACGCCGCGTCCAGTGCGTCATGGCCAGTGGGTTGCGGGCTGGCAGCCGGCGGCGCGGGCCGGCCCTTCCAGACCTGGCCGCCATTGAACAGCGTGTCCAGCGCAACGACAGCGCCCATCAGCCTTGCCTCACCAGTCCACAGAACACCCCTTCTATCGCCAGGTCCTGGTCGGCCTCGACGATGATCGGCTGGTAGGCCGGGTTGCGCGGCAGCAAACGCACCCGCTCGCCGGTGCGCTCGAAGCGCTTGATGGTGACTTCACCGTCCAGGCGCGCCACGACGATCTGGCCGTTGGCAGCCTGCGGCGTACGCTGCACGCCCACCAGGTCACCGTCGAGAATGCCGTCCTCGATCATCGAATCGCCCTGGACCCGCAGCAGGTAATCCGGCGCCTTGGTGAAAATCGCCGGGTCCAGCATCAGGCGACTGTGGACCTCGGCATCGGCGCCAATCGGCAGGCCGGCAGCCACTCGCCCCAGCACCGGCACGTCAAGCAGTTCGGGCCGCGACGGCTGGTTCAGCAAGCGAATGCCCCGGGCCTGGTGCGGATTGACTTCGATGAAACCAGCCTCGGTCAACGCCAGCACATGCTTGCGCGCCACGCTGCGAGAGGCAAAACCGAATGCCTCGCTGATTTCAGCGAGGCTTGGAGGCTGACCCTGATCGGCGATGCGTTCGCGGATAAACGTCAGGATGGCGGTGCGGCGGGGAGTGAGAGTCGTCATGGAGTACATTTGTACTCTTCCGGGGTTTTCCTGACAAGCGCCGCCAGTCAGTTCACACCGCAATACCCTGTGGGAGCGAGCTTGCTCGCGAAGGCATCAGCACATTCAACACCCAGGCAAGCTGACCCACCGCCATCGCGAGCAAGCTCGCTCCCACAATGGGATCGAAGTACGACTGTCAGAGCAGGTCGGTTGAAAGACCGTCTTCGCGAGCAGGCTCGCTCCCACAGGGGGAACGCGGTCTCACCAAGAACCAGGTCGGCTATCAGGCCGCCTCGCTTTTGCTTTTGCTTTTGCTTTTGATCTTGAGGCCCCGTTAACCACGCTGGCCGAACGCAGGCATTGTGGAGTGGGCATCCCGGCATGGATGCCGGGATAGCCGCGCTGGGCCATGGATGGCCCTTCGCGGCGGGCCCACGGAGCAATGCCGGAGAGAGGGCATGCCGAGCCTAGGCGAGGCACCGAGTGGTGGGGCAAGCCTTTTTTGCTTACTTTTTTTGGCGTTTGAAAAAAAGTGAGCCGCCGTCAGGGCGGAACCCTAAGTGGCCGTTACCGCAGCAACGGATATACACACAAAACCCGCCCCCTCTCAAAAAACCAAAAAAAAACGACGCTTCCCATTTCTGCAGAAGCGCCGTTTCTCTAAATGAGCAGCATTACAACCAAGTTTGAAAAAGCATCAAGCAATCAGAAACGCTTGATATCCGCCTGACTCTCCAACTGCTTGCGGTACGCCGCAAAGTCCTGCTGACCCACGCGGGACGCGAGGTAGCGGCGATATTGCGCCTTCTCTTCGTCAGTCGGTGCCGCCGCTTCGTTTACACCGTTCAGACGCACGACCACCAGGCTGCCGTCAGGCAAGGTCACGCTGCTGAAAGTCGGCTTGTCCTTGGACTCAGGCTTGGGCATGCGGAACAGTGCTTGCAGCACCGCCGGGTCGATGCCTTCCTGGTTGCGGGTGACCGCCTCGGTGGCTTTCCAGCCCTGGCCGTCCACCGGTTTGTCCAGCGGCGTCTTGCCATCACGCAGGCTGGCGATCAACTCGTCGGCGCGGGTCTTGGCCGCTGCGCTGGCGTGTTCCTTGGTCAATTGAGCACGAATAGGGCCAGCCACTTTTTCCAGCGGCAGTTGCTCAGGCTTGCGGTGCTCCTTGGCCCGCAGGACCACGACGGTTTCCGGGTCCAGCTCGATGGCGGTGCTGTTGGCACCCTCTTCCAGCACTTCCGGGCTGAACGCCGCAGTCACCACCGCGCGATTGGCCGCAATGCCTTCGCCGCCTTCACGACCGAACGGGGCCGATGTGTGGACGGTCAGCTTCAGGTCCTGGGCCGGATGCGCCAGGTCGGACGCTTCGAACGAGGCATCTTCCAATTGCTTGGTCGCCTCCACGAAACGCTGCTCCACCTGCTGGGTCTTCAGATCGCGGGTCAGTTTGTCCTTGAGGCTGGCAAAGCTCGGCACTTCAGGTGCTTCGACACCCAGCAGCTTGATCAGGTGCAGACCGAAGTCGGTGCGCACCGGTGCCGAGACCTGATCCTTGTTCAAGGCGTACAAGGCCTTTTCGAACTCCGGATCGTAGACGCCTGGGCCGGCATAGCCGAGATCGCCGCCGTTGTTCGCCGAACCCGGATCCTGGGAAAACTCCTTCGCCAGGGCTTCAAACGATTCGCCTTTGGCCAGGCGAGCCTGGACCTCTTCGATCTTCGCCTTGGCCTGGGCTTCGGTGACCTTGTCGTTCACTTCGATCAGGATGTGCGCAGCCCGACGTTGCTCGGACAGATTGGCGATTTCTTTCTGGTAAGCCGCTTGCAGGTCTTCGTCCTTGACGCTGACCTGATCGAAGAAAGAGGCTTTCTTCAGCTCGAGGTAATCGATGACCACCTGGTCAGGCGTCATGAATTCCTTGGCGTGTTGGTCGTAGTAAGCCTTGACCTCATCATCGGTCAGCTTCACCGACGCCGGATCGGCCTTGATGTCCAAGGTGGCGAAATCACGGGTCTGCTTTTCCAAGCGGGCGAATGCCAGTACCTGGGCATCGGTGACGAAACCGCTGCCTGCCAGGCCGGCGCGCAACTGACCGATCAGCATTTCCTGAGCCAGCATCTGGCGGAATTGCATACGGCTGTAACCCAGCTGGCGGATCACTTGATCGAAACGCTCGGCGCTGAATTTGCCATCGACCTGGAACTCAGGCGTTTGCAGGACCACTTGATCGAGCGCAGCTTCGGAGAAAGCGAATTTCGCATCGTGTGCGCCTTGCAGCAGCAACTTGCGATCGATCAGGCCCTTGAGTGCCGAATCGCGCAGCATTTTTTCGTCCAGCAGGGAGGCGTCGAAATCCTTGCCCAACTGTTGCATGAGCTGACGGCGTTGCATGTCGACCGCTTGGCTCAGCTCGTTCTGGCTGATCTCTTCGCCGTTGAGCTTGGCCGCCTCATTGGTGATCGACGTGGCTTGAAAAATGGCTTCGAAACCGGTCAACGCCATCAATGCGACGATGATCCCGATGATGGTCTTGGCAATCCAGCCTTGTGAATTGTCCCTGATATTCTGCAGCATGCGTCCCCCAGAAACGGTTGAACTTCAAATTTAGGCAACCGTGGAGCGTGGGTAGAATCCGGATAGAAGAAAGGCGCATCCGAGGATGCGCCTTCTCGTAACTGGCGGAGCGGACCGGGCTCGAACCTGCAAGCCCTGGCGTGCCAGACCGGTAGCAACCGGCCGTATTACCGCTCCGCTGCCAAGCCAGGCATGACCCCGACCCGGATAAACTCAACGAAACCTTAGTTAACGGCTTCTTTCAGTGCTTTACCACCTTTGAAGCCGGGTTTTTTGGCAGCAGCGATTTCCAGCGTCTTACCGGTCAGCGGGTTGCGACCGATACGAGCAGGACGATCGGTCACGGAGAAGGTGCCGAAACCAACCAGAACAACGGAGTCGCCAGCCTTGAGAGCGCCAGTGACGGATTCGATTACAGCGTCCAGCGCACGGCCAGCAGCAGCTTTCGGGATATCAGCGGATGCAGCGATAGCATCAATCAGTTCCGACTTGTTCACTCTAAGTCCCCTTATATCTATTTGAGATGATTCTAAGTTTTTTTGGTGAAAGCAAAAACGAGTGCTGAATGGCCTGCAGACACTTAAGAGCCGCTTTATAACAAGGGCTCTAAAAAACTGTCAAGGAAGGCCCCCCAGGCAAATGCGTATTAATGCGTGCTAATTCTTTCCTTAGAGTCAGACTCTCGCTTTTCTTCCTTCGCGACAATCTCCGGAGCCACATCCGGCAAGGGCTCCGGCGCGTATTGCAGCGCAATTTGCAGGACCTCGTCAATCCATTTAACCGGTTTGATCTGAAGATCTTGCTTGATGTTGTCAGGAATTTCCTTCAGATCGCGGACATTCTCTTCGGGAATGATCACGATCTTGATCCCGCCACGGTGTGCCGCCAGCAGTTTTTCCTTCAATCCACCAATCGCCAGCACTTGACCGCGCAGCGTGATTTCACCCGTCATGGCCACGTCGGCGCGCACCGGAATACCGGTCAAGGCCGAGACCAGGGCCGTGCACATGCCTACACCCGCGCTTGGGCCGTCCTTGGGCGTAGCCCCTTCAGGCATGTGGATGTGCGTGTCGCGCTTCTCATGGAAGTCCAGGGGAATGCCCAGGCTCCGGGCGCGGCTGCGAACCACCGTCAGTGCCGCGGTGATCGACTCGACCATCACGTCGCCCAGGGAACCGGTCTTGATCAGTTGCCCCTTGCCCGGTACCACGGCCGCTTCGATGGTCAGCAACTCGCCACCGACCTGAGTCCACGCCCGGCCAGTCACCTGGCCGATCTGGTCCTGCTGCTCGGCCAAGCCGTAGCGGAACTTGCGCACGCCCAGGAAATGCTCCAGCAGGTCCGCAGTGACCTTGACCGCGAAGCGTTTTTCCAGCGCATGTTCCTTGACCGCCTTGCGGCAAACCTTGGCAATCTGCCGCTCCAAACCACGCACACCGGCTTCGCGGGTGTAGTAGCGGATGATGTCGCGAATCGCTTCCTCGTCGAATTCCAGCTCGCCTTTTTTCAGGCCATTGGCCTGGATCTGCTTGGGCGAAAGGTACTTCACGGCGATGTTGATCTTCTCGTCCTCGGTGTAGCCCGGCAGACGAATCACCTCCATCCGGTCCAGCAACGCTGGCGGAATGTTCATGGAGTTGGAGGTGCAGAGGAACATCACGTCCGACAGGTCGTAGTCGACCTCCAGGTAGTGATCGTTGAAGTTGTGGTTCTGCTCCGGATCGAGCACTTCGAGCAATGCAGAGGCGGGATCGCCGCGCATGTCGCTGCCCATCTTGTCGATTTCGTCCAGAAGGAACAGCGGATTGCGCACGCCGACCTTTGTCATCTTTTGAATCAATCTTCCCGGCATCGAACCGATGTAGGTACGGCGATGACCACGAATTTCCGCCTCGTCACGCACGCCACCCAGGGCCATGCGCACGAATTTACGGTTGGTCGCGTGGGCAATCGACTCCGCCAGGGAGGTTTTACCCACCCCGGGAGGACCGACCAGGCACAGGACCGGACCGCGAATCTTCTTCACGCGCTTTTGCACGGCGAGGTATTCAAGGATGCGCTCCTTGACCTCTTCCAGACCGTAATGGTCGGCATCGAGGATGTCTTCGGCCCGTGCCAGGTCCAGACGCACCTTGCTCTGGGCTTTCCACGGCACCTGGACCAGCCAGTCGATGTAGGAGCGCACCACGGTGGCTTCGGCAGACATCGGCGACATTTGCTTGAGCTTGTTCAGTTCAGCCTGGGCCTTGGCCAAGGCATCCTTGGGCAAGCCAGCGGCATCGATGCGCTTTTTCAGCTCTTCGATTTCGTTGTGGCCTTCATCGCCATCACCCAGCTCCTTCTGAATGGCCTTCATCTGCTCATTCAGGTAGTACTCGCGCTGGCTGCGCTCCATCTGCTTCTTGACGCGACCGCGAATGCGTTTCTCGACCTGCAACAGATCGATTTCGCCATCGAGCAATGCGAGCACGTGTTCGACACGGGCCGACAGATCGATGATCTCGAGAATTTCCTGCTTCTGCTCGATCTTGAGGGCCATGTGGGCCGCCATCGTATCAACCAGTCGTCCAGGCTCGTCGATGCTGTTAAGCGACGACAGGACCTCTGCAGGCACCTTCTTGCCCAATTGCACGTATTGTTCGAACTGTGACAGCAGGCTACGGACAAACACCTCTGATTCACGCTCGGGCGCATCGACTTCTTCGATCAGCGACACTTCGGCCCGGCAGTGGCCGTCCACTTCGCTGAAACGCTCGACAGTACCGCGCTGCTCGCCTTCGACCAGGACCTTGACGGTGCCATCGGGCAACTTGAGCAACTGCAGAACCGTTGCAATCGTACCTACGCGATAAAGTGCGTCTTCGCCGGGATCATCGTCGGCCGGATTTCTCTGAGCCAGCAGCAGAATCTGCTTGTCACCCGTCATCGCAGCCTCAAGGGCTTCGATGGACTTCTCGCGCCCCACGAACAGCGGGATAACCATGTGCGGATACACCACGACATCGCGCAATGGCAGGAGAGGCAATTCGATGGTTGTCTTCATGATTTCGCCTCTACGGCGGCCCTAGGGCCGGAAACAGATGGAAGTAAGCTTGAAACCAAGATGGGGGCAGCCTTGAAAAAAAACAAGCGCTAAGACACGTCTAAAACGCGCTAAAAGCAAAGGGGCCCGAAGGCCCCTTCTTTATTCCGGCAGCGGGACGCTTAAGCGTCCGGTGCGGCCTTGGCAGCCGGCTCATTGTTTTCATAGATATACAATGGCTTGGACTTGCCTTCTATAACGCTTTCGTCGATCACGACTTTACTCACCTCGGACTGCGAGGGGATTTCATACATCGTGTCGAGCAATACGCCTTCGAGAATCGAGCGCAACCCACGAGCACCGGTCTTACGCTCCAGGGCACGTTTGGCGACCGATTTCAGCGCGTCGGAACGGAACTCCAGGTCTACACCTTCCATTTCGAACAGCTTGGCATACTGCTTGGTCAGGGCGTTCTTCGGCTCGGTCAGAATCTGCATCAACGCCGCTTCATCCAACTCATCCAGCGTTGCCAGGACCGGCAGACGACCGACGAATTCCGGGATCAGACCGAACTTGACCAAATCGTCAGGCTCGACTTCACGCAGGGACTCACCCACCTTCTTGCCTTCTTCCTTGCTGCGCACTTCGGCGTTGAAACCACTGCCGCCGCGGGTGGAACGGTTCTGAATAACCTTTTCAAGGCCGGAGAACGCACCGCCGCAGATGAACAGGATGTTACGGGTATCAACTTGCAGGAATTCCTGCTGCGGATGCTTGCGACCACCTTGGGGTGGAACGGAAGCGACCGTGCCTTCGATCAACTTGAGCAAGGCCTGCTGCACGCCTTCACCGGAAACGTCCCGGGTGATGGACGGGTTGTCGGACTTGCGGGAAATCTTGTCGATTTCGTCGATGTAGACAATGCCCATCTGGGCCTTTTCCACATCGTAGTCGCACTTCTGCAACAACTTCTGAATGATGTTCTCGACGTCTTCACCGACATAACCCGCCTCGGTGAGGGTGGTTGCATCGGCGATGGTGAACGGAACGTTCAGCAAGCGGGCCAGGGTTTCGGCAAGCAGGGTCTTACCCGAGCCTGTCGGGCCGATCAGCAAGATGTTGCTCTTGCCGAGTTCGACCTCGTCATTCTTCTTGTCACGCTGGTTCAGGCGCTTGTAGTGGTTGTACACCGCTACGGCCAGTACCTTTTTCGCACGTTCCTGACCAATCACATACTGATCAAGGATGCCGCTGATTTCTTTAGGCGAAGGCAATTTATGCGCGCTGCTCTCGGCCTGGGCTTCCTGCACCTCCTCGCGGATGATGTCATTGCACAGGTCGACGCACTCGTCGCAAATGAAGACCGAGGGGCCGGCAATCAATTTGCGTACTTCATGCTGGCTTTTGCCACAGAAGGAGCAATAAAGCAGTTTGCCGTTGTCCTCGCCGTTGCGGGTGTCAGTCATTCGATCGATCCAAATCCGATAGGCTTGCAACACAAGATGAAGGCAATTGCGGGCTTTTTCAAGCCCGCAGGTGATCGGACCTGCCGATCAACCTCATTTTGAGCTGCTTATTTTAAGCGGGGCGCTGGCTGATCACTTCATCGATCAGACCATATTCACGTGCGGCTTCAGCGCTCATGAAATTGTCGCGATTGGTATCGCGCTCGATTTCTTCAAGCGTGCGCCCGCTGTGCTTGGCCATCAAGGTGTTGAGGCGCTCGCGGATGAAGAGGATTTCCTTGGCATGGATTTCGATATCCGATGCCTGGCCCTGGAAACCGCCCAGTGGCTGGTGAATCATCACGCGCGAGTTCGGCAGGCAATAACGCTTGCCATGGGCACCAGCAGTCAGCAAAAACGCGCCCATGCTGCACGCCTGACCGATACAGGTCGTCGAAACGTTAGGTTTGATGAACTGCATGGTGTCGTAGATCGACATGCCCGCCGTCACCGAACCGCCCGGGGAGTTGATATAGAGATGGATGTCCTTGTCCGGGTTTTCGGCTTCAAGGAACAACAGTTGCGCACAGATCAGGTTGGCCATGTAGTCCTCTACCGGGCCCACCAGAAAGATGACGCGTTCCTTGAGCAGACGCGAGTAGATGTCATAGGCACGTTCGCCACGGGCGGACTGCTCGATAACCATCGGGACCAGGCCGCCTGCGGCCTGGATGTCAGAGCTCTGCTGATAAAAAGAATTGCGGGACATGTCTCGCAGTCACTCCCAAATAGTTATGTCTTGAATACGCATAAGCCAGCACGAAGGCTGGCTTATGGGTGTTTATTTCTTACCGCAGAACCATCAATCGGCTTGTGGAGCTTCCACCGGCTTGACCGCTTCTTCGTAAGAGACCGCTTTATCGGTCACGCTAGCTTTCTGCAGAACAGTATCCACAACTTGTTCTTCCAGCACAACCGAACGGACTTCGTTCAGTTGCTGGTCGTTCTTGTAGTACCAGGACACGACTTGCTCAGGCTCCTGGTAGGCCGAGGCCATTTCCTGGATCAGCTCGCGAACACGGGCTTCGTCAGGCTTGAGTTCGAACTGCTTGACCACTTCGGCGACGATCAGGCCCAGCACGACGCGGCGCTTGGCTTGTTCTTCGAACAGCTCGGCAGGCAGTTGGTCCGGCTTGATGTTGCCGCCGAACTGCTGAACAGCCTGTACGCGCAGACGGTTCACTTCGTTGTCCAGCAGGGCCTTTGGCACTTCGATCGGGTTGGAAGCCAGCAGACCGTCCATGACCTGGTTCTTGACCTTGGACTTGATGGCTTGGCGCAGTTCACGCTCCATGTTCTTGCGAACTTCGGCGCGGAAACCTTCCAGACCGGTTTCCTTGATGCCGAACTGGGCGAAGAATTCTTCGTTCAGCTCAGGCAGTTTCGGCTCGGAAACGCTGTTGACGGTCACGGTGAACTCGGCGGCTTTGCCAGCCAGGTCCAGGTTCTGGTAGTCCTCGGGGAAGGTCACGTTCAGCACGCGCTCTTCACCGGCCTTGGCGCCAACCAGGCCATCTTCGAAGCCAGGGATCATGCGACCGGAGCCCAGTACCAGCTGGGTAGCCTTGGCGGAACCGCCAGCGAACACATCACCGTCGACCTTGCCGACGAAATCGATGTTCAGTTGGTCTTCGTTCTGGGCAGCACGCTCGGTCACTTCGAAACGGGTGTTCTGCTTGCGCAGGATGTCCAGCATCTTGTCCAGGTCGGCATCCGACACATCAGCGCTCAGGCGCTCGACGGCGATGGATTCGAAACCGGCAACCGTGAACTCCGGGAACACTTCGAAAGTAGCGACGAATTCCAGGTCCTTGCCTTTTTCCAGCACTTTAGGCTCGACGGACGGAGCGCCGGCCGGGTTCAGCTTCTGCTCGACGACCGCTTCGTAGAACGAAGACTGGATCACGTCGCCCACGGCTTCCTGACGCGCATCAGCTTCGTAACGCTGACGGATCACGCTCATTGGCACTTTGCCTGGGCGGAAACCTGGGATTTTGGCCTTTTGGGCAGTCTGCTGCAGACGCTTGTTGACCTGAGTCTCGATGCGCTCAGCCGGCACGGTGATGCTCATGCGGCGCTCAAGAGCAGAAGTATTTTCAACAGAAACTTGCATGGATATTCCTCGTTGCACAGACGTTGGCCGGGCGTTTCCGACCCCAGAATCAAGGGCATGCATTCTAGTAGGTCAAACTCAAGAAGTCACCCTACTGAAAACGCGCGGGAAACAGGCGCCGGATTTAGGACGGGACAAACGGTCATGCCCCGCCCGGATTGCAAATACAGTCGATTCAGTCCAGGGCTCTGCGCCAACGCTTCTATATATAGAAGCGGCTTGTCCGATCGCGCAGCGCCCCGCCCCACAAGGAGACCGACGGGCATGCCACGCATCATCACGAAACACATTCGCGACAAACCGTCCGCTGTACGCAACCGCAAAAACAGCGCCGACGCCAAGCACAGAACCACCGAAAACAAAAACGGCGCAGCCCTTTTCAGGTACTGCGCCGTTTTCTGCTATTTAAATAGCGACTTGTATGGTGCGGACGGAGAGACTCGAACTCTCACACCTTGCGGCGCTGGAACCTAAATCCAGTGTGTCTACCAATTCCACCACATCCGCGTATCAAGCTTTTAAAGCAAAGGCGCCAGATTGTTAGATCTGGCGCCTTTCTAGAATATGGGGTGGACGATGGGGATCGAACCCACGACAACGGGAGTCACAATCCCGTGCTCTACCAACTGAGCTACGCCCACCATATTGCCTTGTTGCCTTACTTGTGCCAAAGCTGCCTAATTGGCGCACCCGGCAGGACTCGAACCTGCGACCATCCGCTTAGAAGGCGGATGCTCTATCCAGCTGAGCTACGGGCGCCTTTTTAATCTGTATTCTTGGACGATTACAAACTAAGTGCTTTCAGTTTTGCCGAGTTGAAACAACCAACTCCGCTCGACCTTCTTAACCAGTGCTAGGCTGTGCCCGACAAGTGCGACGAATGTTATAGACGGCCTGATAGGTCGTCAACTCTTTTTTAAAAAAAATTCATTTAATTAAAGGGGTTAGGGGAATTTGCAGACCAAGCGCCTTTGCCCTCACGCCCCGGCGTGCGAGAATGCGCTCTCTTTTTTTCCCCTCTCGATGGTTAACCACGCGCAATGACTGCACAACTTATCGACGGCAAATCGATCGCCGCCAGCCTGCGCCAGCAGATCGCCCAACGAGTCACCGAGCGCCGCCAGCAAGGCCTGCGCACGCCCGGCCTTGCGGTGATCCTGGTCGGCAGCGATCCTGCCTCTCAGGTTTATGTCTCGCACAAGCGTAAAGACTGTGAAGAGGTCGGCTTCCTTTCCCAGGCCTACGACCTGCCTTCCGAAACCACCCAGCAAGCGTTGGCCGATCTGATCGATCGCCTGAACGACGATCCGAACATCGACGGTGTTCTGCTCCAGTTGCCGCTGCCTGAACACCTCGACGCCTCCAAGCTGCTGGAGCGTATCCGTCCAGACAAAGACGTCGACGGCTTCCATCCTTATAACGTCGGCCGCCTGGCCCAGCGTATCCCACTGCTTCGCCCCTGCACCCCCAAGGGCATCATGACCTTGCTGGAAAGCACTGGCGTGGACCTGTATGGCCTTGATGCCGTGGTGGTGGGTGCGTCCAACATCGTTGGTCGCCCGATGGCCATGGAGTTGCTGCTGGCCGGCTGCACCGTGACCGTGACCCATCGCTTCACCAAGGACCTGGCCGGCCATGTCGGCCGTGCCGACCTGGTGGTAGTGGCCGCCGGCAAACCCGGCCTGGTCAGGGGTGAGTGGATCAAGGAGGGCGCCATCGTCATCGACGTGGGCATCAATCGCCAGGACGACGGCAAGCTGGTGGGCGACGTGGTCTACGAGACCGCCCTGCCCCGCGCTGGCTGGATCACCCCGGTACCTGGCGGCGTAGGCCCGATGACCCGCGCCTGCCTGCTGGAAAACACGTTGTACGCGGCCGAAACACTGCACAGCTGATAGCCCTCGACAAAGCCCCTGTGGGAGCGAGCTTGCTCGCGATAGCGGTAGACCGGCCAACCTCCAGGTTGACTGACACACCGTTATCGCGAGCAAGCTCGCTCCCACAAGTGTTTCTGGTGATTGGGATTTAGCCGCCAGGTGTCGGTCGTGTGCACGGCTCGCGCAAACTACGAATTTTTCAGATTCGATTCGCCAGAATCCCCCTTCATTAAACTTTATTTATTCACAACCCCTGGCGGTACAGGCATATAGCGCTGCTGTCGCCCATACTCCTAGAATGCGACGTTTTTTTAAGTCGTTGCTCAACGGCACCTTCAACTCCATCGAGTCTACTCGCGTGAAAATCCATCTTTCGATCATCAGCCTGTTCATCGCTTTCACAGGCAGCTTTATCACGCAAAACGTCGTTGCACAGGAAACCATCGCGCCCCCTCGGGACACGACCAAGCTACAAGTCGCCTCGGGCAGCGCGATGTTGCTGGACTTGCAGACGGATAAAGTCGTCTATTCGAGCAACCCCGACGTGGTGGTGCCGATCGCTTCGGTGACCAAGTTGATGACCGGTCTGATCGTGCTGGATGCCAAACAGAACCTGGATGAATACATCTCCATCACCATCGCCAACACTCCGGAGATGAAGGGGGTATTTTCGCGGGTCAAGCTCAACAGCGAACTGTCACGCCGGGACGTTTTGCTGATCGCCCTGATGTCTTCGGAAAACCGCGCCGCCGCCAGCCTCGCCCACCACTATCCGGGCGGCTATGCGGCGTTCATTGCCGCCATGAACGCCAAGGCCAAGGCGCTGGGCATGACCAGCACGCATTACGTCGAGCCGACGGGCCTGTCGATCAACAACGTCTCCACTGCCAGGGACCTGACCAAGTTGCTGATCGCCGCCCGCAAGTACCCGCTCCTGAGCGAATTGAGTACGACCAAGGAAAAGACCGTTACCTTCCGCAAACCGGTGTATAGCCTGGGGTTTCGCAATACCGACCATTTGGTTCACAAGGCCAACTGGGATATCCAGTTGACCAAGACCGGCTTTACCAACCAAGCCGGCCACTGCCTGGTGCTGGTAACGAAGATGGGCAATCGCCCGATGGCGCTGGTGATCCTCGACGCCTTTGGCAAGTACACGCACTTCGCCGATGCCAGCCGGATTCGTAGCTGGGTGGAAACCGGAAAAAGCGCCGCCGTGCCGGCGGTGGCCCTGCAATACAAGGCCGCCAAGAATCTCAAGAGCCGCCAGAGTGGGGTGGTGGAAGCCTCCAAGTAATCCACGAATCAAAAAAGCTCCGATTCGTCGTAATGCCAACCTCATCGCGAGCAAGCTCGCTCCCACAGATGATCTTGGGTGTTCACAAGTTTTGTGTTCACTGAAGGCCCATTGTGGGAGCGGTGCACATGAATTTTGTGCCTGCTGAAGATCCAATGTGGGAGCGAGCTTGCTCGCGATAGCGGTGGCTCAGCCACATAGATGCCGGCATGTGCCCCGCTCTTGCTCTTGCTTTGGATCCTGATCTGGACGCTCTTCCAAAAGTGACCCGCTTTAAGAGCGGAACCGCCAGTAGCCGTTACCGCAGAAACGGATCTACACACCAAACTACGCGTCCATGAACAGCATTACCCAACTCGCTGGGACCTTTTAATCTATGGCTTCAAGTCACCCAGCGGATCATAAGGCTCAGGCTTTCGCTCATCCTTCTTATCCAGCGGCGCCTTGGCCGGCCCGACCGGATCGACCTGGGGATCCTCAAGGTCCGGCGAGTCCGGATCGAACCCCAAATCATCACCACTGGAATGCTCGGATGAATGTGGCCCCGTAGGTGTCTTCGACTGTGCCATGCGTGCCTCCTCCTATCACGGTCGGAAAAATGCCCAACCCTGACGATAAGAGCCCCAGCCCTGCCAGGTCGTGCCCGGCAAGTGACGAACGGGATGAACGATCAATGGGCGGCGCTGAGCGCCTTGGTGGCCCGCGCCGCCGCTTGCTCCTGCCCTGCCCCGGCCAGATCGGCCGCCGCTTTCAACCAACGCTGTGAGTCGACATTGGCCGGAAGCTGCGTAGGGCGCTGAACCAGCACCGCCCAGCCACCCGCGCTCTGGAAGGCCGACTCGAAGGCACTGAAACTCATCAACTGCCGACGATTCATGCCTGCACGCAACAACACCGTCTGCTTCTGGCGGTTGTAGCCGGCGAGAATCCCATACCGAGGCGCGGCCCAAAACGCCGAACCATCGACATAGCGCACCAGCACCGGATAACCCGCCGCGACCTGCTCCAACAGCGCGGGCAGCTTGGCGTCGAGGGGATACACCAGCAGCCCGTACTCGCGCGCCAGTGTTTGCATATTTTTCTGCAAGTTGGCTTCGCCACCGGGTAGATGCAGGGGTTTTTCCAACAGCCCTGGAGTGATCACGGTGCCTTGCAACGTCAGCAAGGCGGCCAGGGATTGCGGGGCGCCCTGGTGCATTTCGCCACGATAGAACGGCACGCTGTTGAGTTCTACCCGTTCGGGCAGGCGCTGGATCTGCGGCGATACGCTGCCCGCGCAACCCGCCAGGGCGACGAGGCAGGACGCCGCCAGTACCAATGATCGAAACGATGGAATGACTGGCGACATGATGACTCTCTTGTTCAGGTACCCGGCATCCGGGCCAGGCGTGGGTCGACGATCATAAGGTGCGCACAGCCCTGGGTATAGCCATAACAATCGTTTTAAAAGGGCGATAGAACGAACCGATCCATACCCCAGCGCCATACATCGACAAGCTGCAACACTTGAGCGACTAGACTGTCCATTGTACTGGGTGCGTTATCCCGAACCGGGGATAGAAGGAGGCACAAATGAGCCTGACGACGACAATCCTGATGCTGATATTCGGCTGGCTGAGCGTAGCCACGGCCATGCTGTGGGGGGTGCTTCGAATCGCTCGACGCCACCATCACGCGCCACCTGCGCCATCGGGAAAAGCCGCCAAACCTGCCCGGCACCACGCTGCCGCGCACTGACCCCTCACCTTCAAACCCATCGTTCTCAAATCCAAAAAAAAAGCCACCCGGGCCTGGACCCGGGTGGCTTCTGCCTGCTGCCTGGAATCAGGCGTTGTCGGGCAGCGCCTTTTCCTTGGCCCTGCGGGACAACATGTTCAACACCTCGATCGCCGCCGAGAACGCCATGGCCGCATAGATATAGCCTTTCGGTACATGGGCGCCGAAACCTTCAGCGATCAGCGTCATGCCAATCATGATCAGGAAGCCCAGGGCCAGCATGACCACCGTCGGGTTGTCATTGATGAACTTGGCGAGCGGTTCGGCCGCCAGCAGCATCACCAGCACCGAGACGACGACGGCGATGATCATGATTGGCAAATGCTCGGTCATGCCCACGGCAGTGATGATGCTGTCGATGGAGAACACCAGGTCCAACATCAGGATCTGACCGATGGCCGCGGCAAAGCCCAGGGTCACACCGGACGTGGCCGACTTGGGATCATTCGGCGCCGGGTCCATGCTGTGGTGGATTTCAGTGGTCGCTTTCCACAGCAGGAACAGGCCGCCGGCGATCAGGATCATGTCTTTCCAGGAGAACGCCTGGCCGAGGATTTCGATGACCGGCTCGGTCAACTGCACAATGAAGGCAATCGTGCTCAACAGGCCCAAGCGCAGGATCAGCGCCATGCCGATACCGATCCGCCGCGCCTTGGCACGATGCTGTTCGGGCAGCTTGTTGGTCAGAATCGAAATGAAGATCAGGTTATCGATGCCAAGCACGATTTCCATCACGACCAGAGTCGCCAGGGCGATCCACGCGGTGGGGCTGGCGGCGAGCTGTAAAAGATAATCCATGGTTCAGTCCTGACTGATGTGACGCGTTAGATGGTTTTGGTAGGGGTTTGTGTTTCGTCAGCTTCGTCCGCTGGCTCTTTCTTCGGGCTGATCAAGCCGCCGGTGGCTTCGCTGATCGCCTGTTCGGCGGCCTTATGGGTATCGTCGATGGCCTGCTTGGCGGTTTCCGCAGCCTGCCCCATTAACTGCTGGGCACTTTTTTCAGCCTGTTCACAGCCCGCCAGTGTCGTTGCCGACATCACCAACAGGGCTGCAAGCCCCAGGGTTTTATAGGTCATGGAATATATGCCTCTTGAAGAATAGAAGGAGCTCGAAAGTGGCCCACCAATGGCCAGGCATTCTAGAGAGACGAATACTTCAGGAAAATTCGTATTTTCAGCGGTTATACTTCGATTTTTACGAAGCAATGTGAACCCATGCTCAATTATCGACAACTGCATTACTTCTGGGTGGTGGCGAAAACCGGCAGCATCGTGCGTGCGTGCGAGCAGTTGAACCTGACCCCACAGACCATCAGCGGGCAGATTTCCCTGTTCGAGCAAACGTATAACATCAAATTGTTTCGTCGTGTCGGGCGGCAGTTGGAATTGACCGAAGCCGGCCGTCAGACACTGCCCTACGCCGAACACATGTTCCAGTTGGGCGGTGAGCTGGAACTGATGCTGAGGGCCCAGCCCAACGAGCAGCAAACCCTGTTCCGGGTCGGAGTGGCGGATGTGGTGCCCAAGTCCATCGTCTATCGACTCTTGGCGCCGACCATGGAGTTGAGTGAGCCGCTGCGCATCACCTGTCGCGAGGACAAGCTCGAACGGCTGCTGGCGGACCTGGCAATCCAGCGCCTGGACCTGGTGATTTCCGACAGCCCGATGCCGACCCACCTGGACATCAAGGGCTACAGCCAGAAACTGGGGGAATGCGGGATCAGTTTTTTTGCCACCGCCGCGCTGGCCGAACGCTACGGGCAGGATTTCCCCTATGGCCTCAATGACGCTCCGCTGCTGATTCCCGGGCCGGAAACCGTGGTGCGCAGCCGCTTGCAACGCTGGTTCGCCGAGCAACAGATCCAACCACGCATCGTCGGCGAGTTCGACGACAGCGCCTTGATGCAGGCCTTTGGTCAATCAGGCAGTGGGATTTTCATCGGCCCGAGCGTGATCGCCGAAGAGGTCAAGCGTCAGTACGGCGTAGAAGTGATCGGCCAGACCGATGCGGTGAGTGAATCCTTCTACGCCATTTCGGTGGAACGCAAGGTCAGCCATCCTGGCATCGTTGCGATTGCCGAAGGCGCCCGTCGCGAGTTGTTCAGCGCTTAGCTATCCAGGCAAGTCGCGCGGGGCTTGAAAGTCATCAGGAGCAACGCCAGCAGAATCGAGACGAAGATGAACCCGGCGGCCGCGAACCCGACACTGCCCAAGCCCAGGGTATCGATGACCCGGCCACCGATCATCGCCCCCAGGCCAATCCCCAGGTTGGCCCCGGCGATGTTCAACGAGGCGGCAAACGCCGGGGCCTGCGGGGCTGCCTTCATCAACCGCACATGGCTGACCAGGAACAACGCGGCCTGGGTCACGCCCCAGATGCCCATCGCCGCCGCCAGCGCGAGGGGTGAATGGATGCTTGGGACCAACGCCACCATGCCGCCGATCAGGAACAGGCAGAACACCATCGACGCGATCAGCGGATGCCGGTCCACCGCACGGCCGCCCAAGGAGTTGCCCAACAGCCCGACGGCGCCGAAGCCCATCAGGCACCAGCCCACCAGGGTGCCATCGAATCCGGCGAGGCGTTCGAGGATATCCGCCAGATAGGTGTAGGCGGTGAACATGCCGCTGAACACCAGGATCGACAACAGCACGTGCCCTTGCATCAACGGGCTGCGCAGGATCTTCAATTGCGAACGGAAGCTCACCTGATGCTGGTGCAAGTTGGTTTTCGGCAAATAAATAAACAGCAACAAGGCCTTGGCGAAGGCAATGACCGCCAGGATCGCGAAGGCACTGCGCCAGCCAAACGCATCGGCGATCAACGTGCCCACTGGAATGCCGAACACGGTGGCACAGACGATGCCGAAGCCGATCCGGGCGATAGCCCGCCCGGCCAGTTGCGGCCCGACAATGTCCACCGCCGTTTCACTGGCCAGCGCCCAGAACACAGGCAAGCCCAGGGCCGGGATCAATCGGGCAAGGGCCATTACCCAAATGTTGGGGGCAAAGGTGGCCAGCAGGTTGGCCAGGCCGAACATCACCAGCACGCTGATAAACAGCTTGCGCCGCTCGAAGCGGGCGAACCAGGCCGTGAGGAACGGCCCGAACGCCGCCACCGTAAACGCGAACAACGTCACCAGCAGCCCGGCCTGGGGAATGCTGACGTGCAGGTCCCGAGCGATGGAGGGCAACAGGCCGACGATGACGAATTCCGTGGTCAGCACGGTGAAACCGGCGGCCGACAGCAGGAAGATGGGTAGCAACATGTAGAACTCCAGCAAAACGACGACACCAGCGTTAGCCCTGGGGCCCGCTGGCGGAAAAAAAGTGAGAGTGACAAAGCCTAACAGAATGCGCGCGTCATACAAACGCTCGGCATGGCCCGGATAAGGGTGACGGACTGTCACAGGTCCGGCAGAGTTTTCACCGGCTGTGCTAAAGTCCGCGGCCTGCAAACGCCGTACTTTCTCTCGGTCCGCTCATGTGGCCTGCCCGCTTGTTGCCCTGATCTGTCGACCGTTGAACACAATAAAATCAGAGATGCCGCTATGACAGCTTCGTCCGTTACCCCTTTGCAACGCCTTAAACGCACCAGCCTGGTGACGCAAATCATCATTGGCCTGATCGCCGGTATTGTCCTGGCATGGCTGGCGCCCGACCTGGCCAAGTCCACCGCCTTCATCGGCAAGGTCTTCGTGTCCGCGCTCAAGGCCGTGGCACCGATCCTGGTGTTCGTGCTGGTCATGGCGTCGATTGCCAACCACAAGCACGGCCAGGAAACCCATATCCGCCCCATCCTGTTCCTCTACCTGCTGGGCACGTTCGCCGCGGCGGTGGTCGCGGTGGTCGCCAGTACGCTGTTTCCGTCCAGCCTGGTGCTATCGACCCAAGACGTCGCAGTCACCGCGCCCGGTGGCATCAGCGAAGTGCTGCAAAGCCTGTTGCTGAGCGTGGTGGATAACCCGGTCCGGGCACTGATGGACGGTAACTTCATCGGTATCCTGGCCTGGGCCATCGGCATGGGCATCGCCATTCGCCATGCTGGCCAGACCACGCGCACCGTGCTCGAAGACCTGTCCAACGGCGTGACCGTGATCGTGCGCCTGGTGATCCGCTTCGCCCCGCTGGGGATCTTCGGGCTGGTGGCCTCGACCCTGGCCACGTCCGGCTTCGGCGCCCTGCTCGGCTACCTGCACCTGCTCACTGTGCTGATCGGTTGCATGCTGTTCGTGGCGTTGGTGGTCAACCCACTCATCGTGCTCTGGAAGCTGCGTCGCAACCCTTACCCGCTGGTGTTCACCTGCCTGCGCGAGAGTGGCATCACAGCGTTTTTCACCCGCAGCTCGGCGGCGAATATCCCGGTGAACCTGGAACTGAGCAAACGCCTGGGCCTGCACGAAGACACCTATTCGGTGTCGATCCCACTGGGCGCGCCCATCAACATGGCCGGCGCTGCCATCACCATCACCGTACTGACCCTGGCCGCCGTACATACCTTGGGTATTGCAGTTGACCTGCCAACAGCCGTGCTGCTGAGCGTTGTCGCCGCCATTTGCGCCTGCGGTGCGTCCGGGGTGGCCGGCGGTTCGCTGTTGCTGATTCCCCTGGCGTGCAGCCTGTTTGGCATTCCCAGTGAGATCGCCATGCAAGTGGTCGCTGTGGGTTTCATCATCGGTGTCCTGCAGGACTCGGCGGAAACGGCGTTGAACTCGTCGACGGATGTGCTGTTCACGGCGGCGGCGTGCCTGGGTGAGGAAGCGAAGCTGGCGCGTACGGCGTAATCAGGAAGGAACTGAATCTTGCGGTGTCGGTGCTGCCCTCATCGCGAGCAGGCTCGCTCCCACAGTGGATCTGTGTCAGCCGCAAAACCTTGTGGGAGCGAGCCTGCTCGCGATAGCGCCAGATCGCTCACCTCCAATTAGCATGCTTAACCACCTAGACTGCAGCCACAAAAAAGCCCGGGAACGGCCCAAACCGTCCCGGGCTTTTTCATGCCGGCGGGGTTAGAACGCGCCCATGTAGTCGCGCTTGCCCACTTCCACGCCATTGTGGCGCAGCAATGCGTAGGTGGTGGTGACATGGAAGAAGAACTGCGGCAGGCCGTAGGTCAGCAGGTAGTTCTGGCCACTGAAGCGTTTCTCCTTCGGCGTCCCCGGACGGGTAACGATTTCGATGCCTTCCTTGCCATCGATCTGCGCAGGGGCGATGCCATCGATAAAGGCCAATACCTTGGCGATCAGGGCTTGCAGCTCGGCGAACGTGGTCTCGCTGTCGTCATATTTCGGCACTTCAATCTCGGCCAGGCGCGCGGCCCCCCCCCGGTCTCTTATACCCATCTC
>NZ_JABAEE010000041.1:0-57756 GCF_023701885.1 Pseudomonas sp. CG7
ATTTCAGGCACAAAAAAGACATCCTTGGACTAATGCCAGTCAGTCAAGCGAAATAAAGCCGGGCTGTAACCCCGTGGCGAGGGAGCTTGCTCCCGCTGGGTCGCGAAGCGGCCCTGTTTTGGGGCCGCTACGCAGCCCAGCGGGAGCAAGCTCCCTCGCCACGGGTTGTGTTCGCCCGTGGTATTCCATTTAACCGACTGGCATTACTTAAGACCGAAATCAGGTAACTGTCAGATCGAGTCTGAGCTCTATAGATGACGTTGTTCGTTGCCGCATTATTTCCCATCTTGCTGCATCAGGGCTTTGCGTAACTTCCCGGGTGACATGCCAAACATGCTCTGAAAGTGCCGAATAAAATGTGGCGCATCGGCGAAGCCACATTCAAAGGCGATCTCGCTAATCTGGCGGTCGGAACTCACCAGCAGCCATCTGCCGAACCGGAGTCGGACCTGTCGGTAGAACTGGGCTGGGCTGTTGTTGGTTTCAGCGACAAACAGGCGTTCCAATTGCCGTTTACTGGTGCCGACCAGATGCGCAATGGCCTCGATATCCAGGGGTTGGGCCATGTGTTTCTCCATCAACATCACGGCTTCGGGCAGCCGGCGATTGGATGAACTGGCGTACCCGAGGGCCTTGCGTCGGTCGACGAAACTGCTGGACGTGTTCTTTGCCACCGTCATCTGATGCACAACCTTGCCCGCACGATCCGGTCCGCAGTGCAGGCCAATCAGATGAAGCGCCAGTTCGATGACTGACACACCGCCCGCGCAGGTGATCCGGTCCCGGTCGATCAGAAAGTCTCTGTTGATGACAAAGCGCAACGAGGGAAACAGTCGCTTCCAGTCGTCGCCATGATAGGCGTGGACACACGCCGTTCGCCCCTCCATCAGGCCATGTCGCGCGAGCACGAAACTGCCGGTGCACAGGCCGATCAACGGCACCTGTGCCGCTGCGGCCTGGTGGAGGAACACGGGATAGGTTTTTCGGCACCGACTCGATGGAGTCGAGCAAACCACCAATCACCACGATGTAGTCGAAACGCTTCGGATCAGCGAGTTCACTGTCGATCGGTACGTCCAGTCCGCTACTGGAAATGACTCTTTGCCCGGGAGTACCCAGTACTTTCCATTGGCAGCGTATGGGGCGGCTTTGATCTCCTGTATCGGCGGCGTGCCGCAACGCATCGGTCAGCCCTGACAGTGACAGCAAGGGGAAACGTGGCCACAACATGATGCCAATAGACAGCTCGGCGGTGCCGCGGCGCATGGGTGGATGACGCGCCTGCCCATGATCGAGCTCGTCCACGAGGCTTTCCGGGGGTGCCACGGGCTCTGTGCCGCCAGAATGTCGCAAATGTTCAATCATTCGTGCAAAGCGTCCAACCAGGTATACCGACGGGCCCACTACGATGGACCGATGCGAAACGTTCTGCTGCCACAATAAAAACTATCGAGGAGCATCCGATGAAGACGTCCAAAGTCCAGCGTTTTTCCGGTATCTGTGCCGGTTTTCTGATGTCCGTGCTGGCCGCGGCACCGGTGGTCGCATTGGAGACAGTAGAGCCGGGAAGCCTGACCATCGCCTTCAGTGGTGATATGCCAGGAACAGGGTATCAAGATAGTCGGATGGTCGGCTATGACGGTGAAATTCTTCAACAAATTTCCGAAAAGCTGGGCCTTAAGGTCAAACCGGCATTGATGGAATGGTCAGGGACGATTGCCTCGGTGCAGTCCAAACGAGTGGATGTCATGGCCGGCACCATGGGCTGGACCGAGCAACGCTCGAAAATCATGGCCTTGAGCGATCCTATTCACTACTTCAAGAACGGTATCACCCAGCCAGACAAGACCAACTGGAACAGCCTCAAGGATTTGCAAGGCAAGAAAGTCGGCACCATCACCGGTTTTTCGTTCATCCCCGAGATGCGCAAGATCGATGGCCTGCAAGTCGCCCTGTACGACACGTCTGATGCGGCCGTTCGCGATCTGCTCGCCGGACGGATCGATGCGGTGATCGGCGATCCACCGGTCATGCAATACGCCATTTCCCGCAATGAGCAATGGCACCTGCGTTTCAACGCCTTTGTCGACAACGATCCGAATTTCCCATTGCTGACTGGCTTGGGCCAGGTGGTGTTCGGCTTCAACAAGGCCAGTCCGGAGCTGGTGACGGCGGTCAACGCGCAGATTCAGACGCTCTGGAAAAATTGTGAGATGCGCAAGGTCGGCGCTCGCTACGGCCTGACCCAGGATGTCTGGTTCATGCCCGAAGGCAAGGACCTGCGTCTGGGCGTCGATCGCCCAGCGGACTGGACGCTACCTGGCTGCAAATAAGTGTGTGAGGCGATGCGCCGGACTCATCGCCATGCCTATAACAAAAAGAGGTTAGCCAAGATGTCGAGCCCGTCTGATGCCGCGTTGCTGCGCGTGCACGAATTACACAAGAACTATGGCGATCTGGAAGTGCTCAAGGGCATCAGCCTGGAGTTGAAGCCCGGTGAGACCCTGTCATTGATTGGCCCAAGCGGTTCTGGAAAGTCCACCTGCCTGCGTTGCATCAATTACCTGGAAAAACCCACCAGCGGCGAGATCTGGCTGGGGGATGAGCTGATCGGGCAGGTCAAGGACGGTAAGCGTTTGCGCCTGATGAGTGATCGGGAGATGGCGCCGCAGCGCCGCGAGATCGCCATGGTGTTCCAGTTGTTCTATCTCTGGCCGCACTTGACCGTGCGCGATAACGTCGCGCTCGGTCCCATCAAGGCCCAAGGCATGCCGCGCAAGCAAGCGTACGAATTGGCCGACGCGATGTTGGAAAAAGTCCATCTGCGGCACAAGGCCGAGTCTTATCCCGAGCAGTTGTCGGGTGGTCAGCAACAGCGGGTCGCCATCGCCCGGGCTTTGGCCCAGCAACCGAAAGTGATTCTGTTCGACGAACCGACCTCGGCGTTGGATCCCGAATTGGTCGGCGAAGTGTTGGCCGTGATTCGCGAGCTGGCGGAAGAGGGCCGCAGCATGATCATGGTCACCCATGAAGTGAGGTTTGCTCGCGATGTGGCGGATCGGGTGATCTTCATGGACGGCGGGCGCATTGTCGAACAGGGGCCGTCGGCGCAAGTCATCGACAACCCTCGTCACGAACGCACCCGCAGTTTTCTGGGGCGCATGGCTGTGGAGAGCGCCTGATGGTGAATCTGCAAGCTTTCCTCGGACTGTTGCCCTTGCTGTTGAAAGGCGCAATTAACGCGTTGGAAATCGCCCTCTGCACCTTGGTGCTGGCCAGTGCGGGCGGTTTGATACTGGCGGTTTTACTGACGTTCAGCCGATCGCGACTGGTGCACGGCGCCATTGCCTGTTTCATCGAATGGATGCGCAACGTGCCTGCGCTGGCGCACTTGTTCCTGATCTACTTCGGGCTGTCCTATCTGGGAATCAACTTGCCCGCGTGGTTGGCGGCCATCGTCGGTTTGAGCCTGGTAGGCAGCGCAGTGCTGGCCGATACTTTCCGAGCCGGCTTGCAATCGCTGCACGTCGGCCAGCATGAAGCCGGACAGGCCGTCGGCTTGCACCGTCTGCAAATTTTGCGCTACATCCTCTTGCCCCAGGCCCTGCGCGTTGCGTTGCCGGCTTACGCCAACTATGTCACGCAACTGATCAAGGACACGTCCATCGCCTCGGCCATTGCCGTGCCGGAAATCATGTTCCTTGCCCGCAATCTTGTGACCTCCACGTTCCAGACCTCGTTGATTTATCTGGCGGTGATGTGCATCTATGCGGCGATGATCCTGCCAATTGGCGTGGGATTCATCCGACTTGAACGTCATCTGAGGGCGGCGCGATGATCGGTTTTTTCCAGCAATACCCGGAATACTGGAGCGATTGGTTCGCGCGCCTGCTACTCGGCGCGCGAGTCAGCGCCGAGCTGTCCCTGACAGGCTTCGCCCTGGCGGCGGTGTTGGGCGCGTTACTGGCCTGGGCGATGAAGAGCCCCAGCATATTGCTCAAGCGTCTGGCGGTGTTCTTCATCCAGGGGATGCGTGCGGTGCCGCTCCTGGCGTTGCTGCTGGCGCTGTACTTCACCTTGCCCAGCCTCGGGCTGACGCTGTCTGGTTACTGGGCCGGCGCTATCGGTTTGGGTTTGCAGGGCTCGGCCTACGTCGCGGAAATCCTGCGCGGTGGACTGGACTCCTTGCATCGCGGCCAACGTGAGGCGGCCATCGCCACCGGCCTGACGCCATTGCAAGCCTTCACCTCGGTGATCTTTCCCCAAGCCATTCGCGGCATGTTGCCGCCATTGCTCAATGCCTACGTGTCGATTCTGAAGGACAGCTCCCTGTGCGCCTTGATCGCCACCGATGAGTTGATGCTGGCAGCCCGGGCCATCGCGTCCGAATCCTTTTTGCCGATGCATATTTTCTTGCTGGTGGGGTTGTTCTATTTCGTCATCGCTTTCCCTCTTTCTCTGTTATCGCGGGTACTGGAAGTACGATTTTCTCGCGGACGCAAAACCATTCGAGGCTGAACACATGAACATCAAGGATCGTACCGCTTCCCACAGCATCGGCCAGTTGCAGCAAGCGCTGGCCTCCGGGGCGCTCACGAGCGAGTCCCTGGTTGGCGCGCAACTGGAGCGGATCGAGCGTTTCAACGGTCAACTCAATGCTTATGTCGAGGCCTATCCCCAGCGCGCGCTCGGTGCCGCCATCGCGGCCGATCGGCAACGGGCTGCCGGTGTCAACCTGGGGCCATTGCATGGCATTCCGGTGGCGATCAAGGATTTGTTCGAAATCGACGGCAAGGCCATCACCGGTGGTTCGCTGGCACAGCAGCCGCGTATCTCGCGGCTCACCGCCACGGCAGTCCAGCGACTGGAGCGCGCCGGGGCGATCATCATGGGCAAGACCCACACCGTAGAGTTTGCTTTCGGGGGGTGGGGCACCAATGCTGTGATGGGCACGCCGTGGAATCCATGGGACTGCGACGTGCATCGTGCGCCAGGCGGGTCCAGCAGTGGTTCCGCGGTGGCCGTGGCCGGCGGATTGGCAAGCGCGGCATTGGGCACCGACACCGGCGGCTCGGTGCGGATTCCGGCGGGTATGTGTGGTTTGGTTGGGTTGAAAACCACGCGTGGGTTGGTGAGCCGTCACGGTTTGATTGAGTTGTGTCCATCGCTGGATTCGGTAGGACCGATTACGCACACCGTCGAAGACGCCGCGTGGATGCTTGACGCGCTGCTGGGACCGGACCCGCTGGATTCGGTCTCGACCAAGTCGCCAGTCTTCAGTACCGCGGCAGGCTTGAATCTTCCGGTGGCCGGTCTGCGCGTCTGGGTGCTGCCACAGGCCGAACGCGTACACATCGCGCCTGGCGTATTGGCAGCCTATGACCAGGGGCTTGAGCAATTGGCCGCACTGGGCATGCATTTGGTCGAACAGCCGCTACCGACTTCCCTGGAGCAGTGCATGCGCGTTGCCGGTGGCCTCATGAGTGCCGAAGGCTACGCCAGCCTTGGTAGCCTGTTCGAACGCGATGATCTGCGCTTCGATCCTCATGTGCAGCGTCGGGTGCTGAGCGGACGCGCCATCGACGCGGCGGCTTATATCGATTTGCACAACCAGCGACGTGTTGCCCGCCAAGCCATGGACGAAGCCATGTCCAACGTCGATGCCTGTGCGTTTCCGACCAACGCCATTGGCAGCGTGCCGCTGAGTCAGGTCGATGAGTACGGCACGCCGCTGGCCTTGCTCGGCCGTTTCGCCAACCTGCTCAACCTCTGTTCAGTGGCGCTGCCGGTGGGCTTCGACGAGCAACGTATGCCGGTCTCGATGCAGATCGTCGGGCGTGCTTTCGCCGAACCCTTGGTCCTGCGGATCGCCCATGCCTACCTGCAAGTCAGTGATTGGCTCCAGCGGCGGCCTGTGGGTTGGGACCTGTCGGACAGGGTGGTGGCGTGATGGAAATCTGTGTCGCCGGAGCTGGTATCGTTGGCTTGAGCAGTGCCTGGTTTCTACACAAGGCCGGTCATAACGTCACCGTTGCAACCGCTGGCCGATCCCGCTCTGTTGCCGGGCATTGCGAAACCGACAGCGCAGAGCCTTAACTTTCAATTCACGGAGTAAACCCGATGGCAACGATTCAACGTTTTCAGAGCAACGCGCGGATGTCCGGTGTGGTCAGTCACGGCGATCTGCTTTACCTCTCCGGCCAGGTGCCCACGGATCTACAGGTTGGCATCGAAGAGCAGACGCGGCAGGTGCTGGCCAAGATCGACGCCTTGTTGTCACTGGCGGGCAGCGACAAGGGCCAGCTTTTGAGCGCACAGATCTGGCTCAAGGACATTGATCGTGATTTCGCGCCGATGAATGCGGTGTGGGACGCCTGGCTGCCAGCGGATAGTGCTCCGGCACGGGCCACTGTTCAGGCGCGCCTGGCGCGGCCTGAGGTGCTGGTGGAGATTATGGTTATAGCGGTGAAACCTGCTTTTGGTGTTTGAGACGGTTGGGGCGACGCTTTTTTGGGTTGCGGTGGGTTGCGTAAGGTGCGCTGGTCTGGTGGTGGGATGGGTAAGCGTGGTGGTACGCGGGTTATCTACTACAACGCGCTTTCTGAAGGCCACATCTGGTTGCTGATCGCCTACGCCAAGGCGAAGTTCGACAACCTGCCGACCGCCTTCTTGAATCAATTGAAAGAGGAGATCAGTAATGGATCATGAAATGGAGAACTTTCAGAAAGACTTGTTGGCTTCGGTACGCCAAATGAAAGCTGGCAAGGCGGCACGCAAAACCGAGGTGACGCTTTCGGCTGCGGCTGAGGCCAGGGCTAAAGTCGGTGTATCCCAAAGTGCATTTGCAGAGCTGCTGGGAGTCAGCCTGCGTACGTTGCAGGATTGGGAGCAGGGTCGTCGGCGACCTGCCGGTGCGGCACAGACCCTTCTGCGGGTCGCGAGCCAGCACCCTGAGGCGTTGCGGGACCTTCAAGCCGTCTAAGGCTTAATTACGTTGCCAATTGGAGCCGTTACCGATCAGCGTATCGGAACGAACTTCCCGCTTCTCTCTTTCTGGATTGCCGTCACCAAAAAATTGCCGGTGGCGCTGAAGCCCCTGATTTCACTGGATTCCGGGCATAAAAAAAGACGTCCATGGACGTCTTTTTTGTCGAGTTGGTGGAGCCGGGGGGATTTGAACCCCCGTCCGCCAGTACTCCGCTGTCGGTACTACATGCGTAGCCGTGTCTATTAAGTTAACCCTCAGCGACCCGACGGGCAGGGTGCTTTGGGCGAGTTGTGTAAGTTTTAGCCGATTCGTCCACAACGTACTGCACGGCGATTCCGTTCTATATGACAATCACTTTGGGTTTACGGACATCCCCTCGTGATTGCTGGACCCGAAGGTACCAGAAGCTCAGGATCTAAGGCTGCTTACGCAGCGATAGCGAATTCCTGGCCGTAGTTTTCGTCATTGGCAACTATAGAAGTTGCAACAGTGGATTTACGAGTTCTGTTACCAACTCGGCATGCACCTAGAGTTTCGCAACCGGCGTCGAATCCTAAACGGCCCCGAACCTGTCGCTCCGTGAGTCTGTTGGAGCGGCAGGCATGTGCAGTGTACGCCAATCCATGTCCGAGGCCAACCCGAAGGTTGGCCTGCGGTGAGGCTACTGGTCGCCTTTGGCGTTGTTCTGCAGCTTCTGGATGGCCTGATTGGTCAACGAGATGCAATTTTCGGTGCCTTCTTTGGTGCCTTTGGCGTGCTCAGCCTTGGCTTGTCCGACGGTGGCGTCGATGTCGGTCTTTAGACCTTCGCTCATTTGCTCGGTGCTGACTTTGGCGTCGCTGATCTTTTGCAGGTTGATTTTGCAAAGGTCATCCTGGCTATTTGCAAACACCGGAGAGGCCAACATCGCAGCGGAAATGAACAAGCCAGCAAGTGCGGTGCGCTTCATGTGTATCTCCTTGAACGTAGGGTCTCGGTGCCGCTGGACAGTCGCGGCCGGGCCGAGTCAGTAGGTGGCCCAGCGGAGCCGGGCCTATTCAAGTGACTACAGCGAAGCGCAGGAATTCGATTTTTCTTCGAGCCCAATCGCAAGGCCTTCACCGTTGGCGGGCTTGGGGCGGGTGACACGGTCAACCAGATAGACCAAGCCGTGGTAATCGATTTCCCCATGATGCGTCAGACCAATCTCACACGTGCGGCTGGTGGAAATGCCCTCGGTGCAATATTGAACCGCGTCCTTGAGGCTTCGCAGCGAGTGGGCGTTGAGTTCGGGGGTGGTAAAGCCCTTGTCGCCGGCAAAACCACAGCAATGGATACCTTCCGGGATCACCACTTGTTTGCTGCACTGGCGCGCCAGATCGATCAGCGCCTGGCTTTCGCCGAGGTGCTGGGTACTGCACGTGATGTGCACCGCGATGGGCGCCTCCTGGGGGGTGAAATCGAGACGGTCCATCAAGTGAGTACGGATGAAACGCACCGGATCATACAGGTCCAGGCGCACGTCACCCAAGTCCTGGACCAGCCGTAGCGTGCAAGGGCTGGTGTCACAGTAGATCGGGTCGAGCCCGCCGCGACTGGCGTGCAGCAAGGCGCCGATCAGTTCCTGGCGCTTGTGTTCGGCCTGCTCGGTGTAGCCTTTTGAAGCAAAGGGTTGGCCGCAGCAGAGACTGTTTACATTGTCGGGAAAGACTACCTGATAACCGGCCTTTTCCAGTAGGCCGCGAGTCTTGTCGTACAGCGACATTTGCTCGTTGTCTCCCGCCGCCGGGCCCATGACTCGCGACACGCACGCCGCCAGGTACACCACCCTCGGACGTTCGTCCGAGACGGCGGGGCTGAAACGAATGGCCTTTTCCGGCTGGGGCATGGCGTGGGTCCACTGTGGCACCTGGCCCTTGGACAGGCGTGTCAACGAGGCCGACAGTTTCGCCAGGCGAGGCGCGCCCAGCAGCATGCGTGCGCCGTTGGCGACGTGCAGGGCGAAGCGCGCGCCTTGCAGTGTGATAGCGAAATTTCCTTCAATCCAGTTGGCAGTTTTCGTTCGCGTCGCGTCGCGGCTGCGCAGCTTTTTCACCAGCTCGCCGGTATTGATGCCTACCGGACAACGTTGTGCACACAGGCCCGTGGCGGCGCAGGTGTCGATGCCCTGGTATTGGTAGGCACGGTCCAGTTCGGTGGTGTCGGTGCCGGCGCGTTTCTTCGCTTGGATATCGCGCCAGATCACGATGCGCTGGCGCGGGCTCAAGGTCAGGTCCTTGGAAGGACACACCGGCTCGCAAAAACCGCACTCGATGCACTTGTCCACAATCTCATCGGCTGCCGGCAGTGGTTTGAGGTGCTTGAGATGAATCTGCGGATCTTCGCTGAGCACCACGTCCGGGTTGAGAATGCCGTTAGGGTCGAGCAGGCGTTTGAGCTGCCACATCAATTGGTAGGCATCGCTGCCCCATTCCAGCTCGACGAACGGCGCCATGTTGCGCCCGGTGCCGTGTTCGGCTTTGAGCGAGCCGCCGAATTCCACCGCCACCAACTGCGCCACGTCATCCATGAACGCCTGGTAGCGTGCGACTTCTTCGGCGCTGTTGAAGCCTTGGGTGAAGACGAAGTGCAGATTGCCTTCCAGCGCGTGTCCGAAAAGGATCGCTTCGTCGTAGTGATGTTTGTCGAACAGCTCGATCAGACGGTTGACGCCGATGGCCAGTTGCTCCACTGGAAAGGTCACGTCTTCGATGATGACCGTGGTCCCGGTTTTGCGGATCGCGCCCACGGCGGGGAAGGTGTCTTTGCGGATTGCCCAGAGCCGGGCGTTTTCCCGTGGGTCTTCGGTAAAATCGACCTGTTTTTCCACCGGGAAACCGGCCAGGGAGGCCATGATCCGGGCCAGCTGTTCCTGTAGTAACGACGAAGAAGCTGCGCGGGATTCGATCAACAAGGCGCAGGCATTGATCGACAGATGCTGTACGAAATCCGGCATGCCCGGTTTGTCCTGCACCGAGCGCAGGCTGCGGCGGTCCAGCAGTTCGACGGCCGATACCGGCTGGCTTTTCAGTACGGTGACGGCGTTGCAGCAGGTTTCCACATCCGGGAATACGATCAGGGCCGAAGCCTTGTTCGGATGGTCGATGACGGTGTTGTAGGTCACCGCACTGATAAAACCGAGGGTGCCTTCGGAACCCACCAGCAGGTGGCTCAAGATATCCACAGGCTCGTCAAAATCCACCAGGGCATTGAGTGACAGGCCGGTGGTATTTTTCAGACGGTATTTATGCCGGATTCGTGCTGCCAGCTCAGTATTGGCGCGGGTCTCGCGACCAAGGGTGGCCAGGCGTTCCAGCAGGTCGCCATGGCTTGTACGAAAAGCCGCCACGCTTGTGTCGTCTTCAGTATCCAGGCGCGTGCCATCGGCCAGGACCAAGCGAATGCCGGCCAGGGTGTGATAGGTGTTCTGCGCCGTGCCGCAGCACATGCCGCTGGCGTTGTTGGCGACGATGCCGCCGATCTTGCAGGCGTTGATCGAGGCCGGATCCGGGCCGATCTTGCGCCCGAACGGCGCCAGCCAGGCGTTGGCCTGGGCGCCGATCACGCCGGGCTGCAAACGGATCTGCGTCCCTTGTTCGCGAATCTCGCGTCCGTTCCAGTTATCCCCCAGCACAATCAGCACCGAGTCGCTGATGGCTTGGCCGGACAGGCTGGTGCCGGCGGCGCGGAACGTGACCGGGACGTGGTCCCGTTGGGCCAGTTTCAGCAGGGCAATCACTTCATCTTCGGATTCGACGCGTACCACCAGTTTCGGAATCAGCCGATAGAAACTGGCGTCGGTGCCGAAGGCCAAGGTCGACAGCGGGTCGTCGAAACGGCGTTTCTGCGGGATCAGTCGTTCAACGTCGTGTAGGAAAGAGGTCGGAAGGGTCATTGGTCCTCCAGAATCAAAACCACCAGATCCTTCGGACCATGGGCGCCATAGGCCAGGACTTGTTCGATGTCGGCAGTTTTCGACGGGCCCGATACCAGCAGGGCGTTGGTGGGCATGCCTTGGGCCCATTCGAATTCCTGTTGTACTTCATAGAAGTTGTCGCGGATCTCGCTGGCCTTGAGCAGGGCGAAATGCACCGGTGGCACCAGGCTCATCAGTCGCGGCTCTTCCCGCGTCGGCCAGAGAATCAGGCTACCGGTGGCAGCGATGGCCCCGAGGGTTCCGGTGAGGCTGGCCGGGGTGTCGTTGAACAGCTCGGCTTTCCATTCTTCCACCGGGCGGTCGTAAGCCTTGAGGGTTGGCAGGTGCGGATTGTTTGCCCAGAACTGTGTGAGTTTTTCCCCATGTGCGGTTGTCGGCGCGATGAGCAGGCTCGGCAGTTGACGGTCGCGCAGCAGTTGCGCGAGCAGGGCCGGCCAGCCTTTCTCGGAGGTCAGGTGGATTTCGGTGTGCACCGCCTCCATCAGCTTGCGCAATTGCGCGATACGCTCCTCGGGCGCATAGCGATAGGTCTGCGTCACCAGGTCGACATCGAAGTTGTCGGCAACCGGCGTGGCGCCCGTCAGGCTTTTACGCAGCTTGGCGAGGATATTGTCCTTGGCACTCATCGGCGGTCTCCCTGCTGGTTCAGGTGTTCGCGGGCCAGGTCATGCAATGAGCGGGCGGCGGGTTTGGGGGCGCTGTGGTGCTGGGTCCACGGGCCGACGTTTCGAGGCGGCAGGGCGCGCAGGCGCGTGGCGAGGAAGCCGAACAGCCGATACAGTCGCGGCGAGCTGTTGAGCCAGGCCCAGGCATTCCAGATGAACCGTTCCTTGGGCGAGTATTTGCTGCCCTGGCCGAGCATCACTTGGTTAGGGCTGTCCGGCGCCTTGACGTTTTCTTCCCGCAGCCGCCGCAGCAGTGCCGGGATCGGAATCTTCACCGGGCACACTTCACCGCCGGCACCGCACAGCGAAGAGGCGCTCGGGTGGTCGGGCACCTTGGCCAGGCCGACCATGTGTGGCGTGATGATTTTTCCGATAGGCCCCGGGTAAACCTCACCGTAGGCATGGCCGCCGATTCGGGTATAGACCGGACAATGATTCATACAAGCGCCGCAGCGAATACAGTTCAGGGTCTGGCGCAATTCACTGTCGGCAAACGCCTGGCTGCGACCGTTGTCCAGCAGGACCAGGTGGACTTCCTGGGGGCCGTCCAGTTCATCGGCCTTGCGTGGCCCGGAGATCATGTTGACGTAGGTCGTGATGGGCTGGCCGAGTGCGGAGCGGGTCAGCAGCGAGAGCAGCGGCACGACATCACGCAGGTTCTCGACAACCTTTTCGATGCCGGTCACGGCAATGTGCACCGGTGGCACGGTGGTGGACATCCGCCCGTTGCCTTCGTTTTCCACCAGCAGCAGCGTGCCGGTTTCGGCGACGGCGAAGTTGACGCCGGAGACGCCGACGTCGGCCTCGAAGAACTTCTGCCGCAGGACCCTGCGGCCGATCTGAATGAGTTGGTCAACGTCCTTGGTGTACTCCACGCCGAGTTTGTCGTGGAACAAGGACGCGACCTGACCGGCATTCTTGTGGATCGCCGGCATAATGATGTGTGAAGGCTTCTCGTGGTCGAGCTGGACGATGTACTCCCCCATGTCGGATTCGAGACACTCAATGTCCCGAGCCTTGAGGAAATGGTTCATCTCCATCTCTTCGCTGACCATCGATTTGCCCTTGATCACTTGCCGCGCCTCGTGAGCGCGGATGATCGAAAGGACGATGCCGTTGGCTTCGTCCACCGTTTCCGCCCAGTGCACGTTCACACCGTTGCGGGTCAGGTTGGTTTCAAGTTGCTCGAGCAGGTCGGGCAGCTTGGATAACGCACGGGCGCGGACAGCATTGCCCAGCACCCGCAGGTGTTCTCTTTCGTGGGCATCGCTGAAGGACGTTGCCCGCTTGGTCATCAGTGAATCCATCGCACTGCGAAAGTTGTTTCGCAGTTGCGTGTCGTCCAGGGCCTTATGGGCTCGGGCACGAAAATCTTCCTGCACCTCAACGGTCGGGATCAGCGTCGGCGTGCTCATGCGACACCTCCGATGCGCTGGCGGAGGAAACTCGCCAGGTGCTGGCCGCGTAACGCCTCCTGCTGCTTTTCCAGCGCGCCGTTGATGTTCATCAAGCAGCCGCAATCGGCGCTTACGACCTGATGCGCGCCGGATTCCTTCAACGCTCGGGTCTTGTCGGCCACCATCGCGCCGGAAATATCCGGCATGCGAACACTGAACGTCCCACCAAAGCCACAGCACTCGCTTTCGTGGCTGTGTTCGACTCGCTCCACATTGCGCAACTGCGCCAACAACGCGCGGCCGTGCAGATGGGTATTCATTTCACGCCGTGCCGAGCAGGACGTATGCAGCGCGACCTTCACCGGCTCGCCGTTGTCGTTCAGCTGCACCTTGCAGACAAATAGCAGGAACTCGGCCAGTTCATAGGTCCGGGCCGCCAGGGCCTGGACCTGCTTGAGCGTTTCCGGCTCGTCCTTGAACAGGTCGGCATAATGCTCGCGCAGCATGCCGGCACAGGAGCCCGAGGGCACCACCACCGGATAGTCTTCGGCAAACAAGGCCAGTTGCGCCCGGGCCACCGTCCGCGCCTGCTCGGTGTAGCCCGAGGTGTAGGCCGGTTGGCCACAGCAACTTTGCCCCTGCGGGTAGTCCACCCGGATCCCTTCGCGCTCCAGCAGGTGAATCGCATCCATTCCGGCTTCGGGATAGAACAGGTCCACCACGCATGTGCCGAACAGATAGACCCGGCGCGGTTTCTCGCTGGGGTACTGCCGAGGCTCGGGCAAGGGCGGGGCGACACGGGTCGCGTTCGGTACGGCGTTGTAGAAAAGCTCGCTCATCAGGCGTGTCTCCGGGTGGTCCCGGTTATCCGTCCGCTGAGGCTGCTGAATATAGCCAGGAAATCTTTCAGCAGCCTTGCAGACCCGGTTGTGAATAGCAGACGCCGAATCACGGTTCGGCGTCGGTTTTTCCAGTATTGCGTGTAGGACTTAATGAACCAGCATGCCGGTAAACCAGTAGGCCTGGGCCAACGTGATCAAGCCGACAATCGTTGCAAAGAATAGGCTGTGTTTGAGGGTGAAACGGAACAGATCCGATTCCTTGCCCACCAGCCCGGTCGCGGCGCAGGCCACTGCGATTGATTGTGGCGAAATCATCTTGCCGGTCACGCCGCCGCTGGTGTTGGCCGCGACGAGCAGGGTGTCGTTGACGCCGATCTGGTGCGCGGTGGTGGCTTGCAGCGAGCTGAACAGCGCGTTGGATGAGGTGTCGGAGCCGGTCAGGAACACGCCCAGCCAACCCAGGAACGGCGAGAAGAACGGAAACGCTGCGCCCGTGCCAGCCAGCACCAGGGCCATGGTCGACGACATGCCCGAATAGTTGGTGACGAACGCGAACGCCAGCACCATGCCGATGGAAAGGATCGGCCAGCGCAGCTCGAAAAGCGTCTCTTTAAAAGTGGTAAGACCAGTTTTCAGGTTGACCTTCAGCACCAGCATCGAGATCAGTGCGGAGAAGAAAATCGCCGTGCCGGTGGCAGAAATCGGATCCAGCTTGAACACGGCCGGGATGGCGGTGGGGTTGATCACGATGGGCGCGACCTTGATCACCATCTGGTCCAGGTGCGGAATGGCGAAGTTGAACACCCAGCCGTACATCGAGCCGCCGGCGGCGAACATGGCCTTGAACGGCTTGAGGGTCCAGATCGTCACCAGCACGGTAAGAATCAGGAACGGCGACCACGCCTTGATGATTTCCCCCAGGCTGTAGGGCGACGCCACGGTGCTGCGCGGTTGGCCGAAACCGCCGGCGTTGGCGGTGACCGTTGCGCTGGAGGTGGTGCCGGCAATCTGGGCGCCGGCGGTGCGCTTGGGCTGCCAGATTTTCAGGAACAGCGTGAGGGAAATCAGGCTGGCCAGGGCGGAGGTGATGTCCGGCAGTTCCGGGCCGATGAAGTTGGAGGTGAAGTATTGGGTGATGGCAAAGCTCAAGCCGGCCACCAGCGCTGCTGGCCAGGTTTCCCGCACGCCGCGCAGGCCGTCCATCATGAACACCAGCCAGAACGGCACGAACAACGACAGCAAGGGCAATTGGCGACCGGTCATGGCGCCGATCTTGAACGCGTCGATCCCGGTGACCTGGCCGGCCACGATAATCGGGATGCCCAGCGCGCCGAACGCCACGGGGGCGGTGTTGGCGATCAGGCACAGGCCCGCGGCATACAAAGGATTGAAGCCCAGGCCGACCAGCAGGGCGGCAGTGATCGCCACCGGTGCACCGAAGCCCGCGGCACCTTCCAGGAATGCGCCAAAGCAGAAACCGATCAGCAGCACTTGCAGGCGTTGGTCATCGGTAATCGACAGCACCGAGCTGCGAATGACTTCGAACTGGCCGCTCTTGACGGTCAGTTTGTAGAGAAACACTGCGGCGACGATGATCCAGGCAATGGGCCACAGGCCGTAGGCAAAGCCATAGCCGGCGGCGGCGAAGGCCATGTCTGCGGGCATGTTGAACGCGAAAATCGCCACGGCAATCGCCAGGGCCAAGGTGATGCTGCCGGCCACATGCCCCTTGAGGCGAAACACCGCCAGGGCCAGGAAGAAAAATACGATGGGAATAACGGCCGCAAGTGCGGACAAGCCGAGGTTGCCGAGCGGGCTGTAGAGCTGTTGCCAGGTTTGCATAATGGGTGGGCCCCTAATTGTTGTTGGTCAGGCACTGTCAGCGATTTTGGGTAATTGGTAATACCAATTTACAAGCGCTGTCGGCTAGGGTAAAAGCCTTGGTTGTCGTGTGTCAATTTACCGCCCTGAAACTTTCGTCGAATAAGCGGTGCAGAGGGCATCTGATCCGTTCGAACAAATAGCTTTTGGTGGGTGTGGGCACGGCCCGGATGGGCCAGAATAGAGAGCCCGGCGAGCCGTCGGGATCGTGGAGAATTGAGTTATGGGGTTTGATCAGATTCGTCAGCGCCGTTTGTCTGACCATATTGTCGAGCGGCTTGAAGGCATGATCCTTGAGGGCACGCTGAAGTCGGGTGAGCGGCTGCCCGCCGAGCGGACCCTGGCCGAGCAGTTCGGTGTGTCACGCCCCTCGTTGCGTGAAGCGATCCAGAAGCTGACGGCCAAAGGCTTGTTGATCAGTCGCCAGGGCGGCGGCAACTATGTGGTGGAGTCGCTGGGCTCGACGTTCAGTGACCCGCTGCTGCAACTGTTGGAAAGCAACCCCGAAGCACAGCGCGATTTGCTGGAGTTCCGTCACACGCTGGAGGCTTCCTGCGCTTATTACGCGGCACTGCGGGCCACGGAGGTGGATCGCGAGCGGCTGACGGCGGCGTTCGACGAACTGCAGGATTGTTACTCGCGCCACGACGAGGTCAGTCGGGCGGAGGAGGGCGCGGCGGATGCCCGGTTCCATCTGGCGATCGCCGAGGCCAGTCATAATGCGGTACTGCTGCACACCATTCGCGGCTTGTTCGACCTGCTCAAGCGCAACGTCGTCACCAATATCGGTGGCATGTACAAGCAGCGCAGCGAGACCCGCGACATGCTGATCAGCCAGCATCGGGAGTTGTACCAGGCCATTATGGATGGGCATGCCGAACAGGCGCGGGAAATCTCCAGCCGACATATCTTGTATGTGCAGGAAGTCTTGGAAGAGGTGCGTCAGGAAGTACAGCGTATGGCGCGGGCGGAGCGGCGCAAGGGAATGTAACAGTGCCGGCGAACCCTGTGGGAGCGAGCTTGCTCGCGATGGCGGCCTGCCTGATCCAACAGTGTTGGATGTATCGCCGTCATCGCGAGCAAGCTCGTTCCCACAGTTGATTCCGGGCTAGTCTTCCTTGCCCTTGTTGCGCACAGCGCGCTGCAGCTCGCGGCCGGCATCGCGTTCGCGCTCGGTGTCGCGCTTGTCGTACTCCTTCTTACCCTTGCCCAGGGCAATTTCGCACTTGATCAAGTGCTTGCTCCAGTACAACGACGTGCAGACGCAGGTGTAGCCCTTCTGCTGCACGGAGGCGAAGAGCTTTTCCAGCTCGCGCTTGTTGAGCAGCAGCTTGCGCGAACGCACAGGATCGGCGATGACATGGGTGCTGGCGGTGGTCAGCGGCGTGATATGACTGCCCAGCAGCCACGCTTCGCCGTCCTTGAGCAAGACATAACTGTCGACCAGTTGCGCCTTGCCGGCACGCAAGCTCTTTACTTCCCAGCCGGCCAGGACCATGCCAGCCTCGAAACGTTGTTCGATGAAGTAATCGTGTCGCGCCTTTTTGTTTTGCGCGATGGTCCCTGTGGGGTGTTTCTTCTGTTTAGCCATAGGGGCGGCATTATAGGCAGTTGCGTGCGTGTCGGCTACGGTGAAGCTGCGTGCTTGAGCACGTTGAGTGAATCCCGGACAATGCGGCCTCTTTTTTGAACGCTTGGGCGTGATCACGATGTCGACAGACAAGGTTTCTGTCCACGGCAGTTGGGCTAGCCGCTGGGTCTTCATATTCGCGGCGACCGGTTCTGCCGTGGGGCTGGGTAGTATCTGGAAGTTTCCATACATGGTCGGCGTCTACGGTGGCGGTGCCTTCGTATTGATGTTCCTGGCATGCATCGCCCTGATCGGCGCGCCAGTCATGCTGGCGGAGACACTGATCGGCCGTCGCGCCCGGCAAAGCCCGGCCAACGCGCTGAAGGTGTTGGCCGTGGAGGCCGGACACTCGCCGAAGTGGTCCTGGGGTGCGTTCGCCGGGATGATCACGGCACTGTTGATCTTGTCCTTCTACAGCGTGGTCGGTGGCTGGTCGCTGGACTACATCATCGACATGGGGCGAGGCGATTTCCAAGGCGCGACGCCTGATCAGGTCGGCGCTTACTTCGGCAATGTGATCGCCGACCCTTGGAGACTCACGCTTTGGCACACGCTCTTCATGGTGCTTTCCGCCGTGGTGATTGCCCGGGGTGTAGTGGCAGGGCTTGAGCGCAGCCTGCGGATCATGATGCCCTTGCTTTTCGTGATGATCCTGGTCCTGCTGGGCTACAGCATGACGACCGGGCACTTCATGGAAGGCGTGCATTTCATGTTCGACTTCAAGCCGGAAAAAGTCATGGATGGCCTGCTGCCGGCCATGGGGCACGCGTTCTTTTCCCTCAGTGTCGGGGTCGGTTCGATCATGATCTACGGCGCCTACATGCCGAAGAATGCGTCGCTGACCAGGACTGTTGTCGGTGTTGCGCTGCTGGATACCTTCGTGTCGCTGCTGGCGGGCGTGGCATTGTTTCCGATTGTGTTTGCCGCCGGCCTGAACCCCAGCGAAGGGCCGGGGCTGATGTTCGTCAGCCTGCCATTTGCTTTCGGTAGCATGGCGTTCGGCCAAGTCATGGGCGTGGTGTTTTTTGTCCTGGTGGCGATTGCTGCCTGGAGTTCGGCCATCTCTCTGCTTGAGCCCATGGTGGCCTATCTGGTGGAGCGCACCCGCTTGAGTCGCGCCTGGGTCACGTTCTGGCTGGCTTTCACTTGCTGGTTCGTGGGCTTGGGCACGGTGTTTTCCTTCAATATATGGAAGCAGGCGAAGTTTTTCGTGAACGAAGACGGGCTGTTCCATCTCTACCAGTGGGGAGCAACCGGAGGGCTGGATTTCTTTGGCGTGATTGATTTCTTCACATCTCGGATCATGCTTCCACTGGGAGGTCTGTGTTTCGTGGTGTTTGCAGGGTGGATCATGGGGCGTGAAGCCGTGCGTGACGAGTTGTCGCTGCGCAGTCCTGTATTGTTCGCCTTGAGCCTGTTCTTGATGCGCTATGTGGCGCCCATTGGCATTCTCGTAGTGTTTGCCGCCCAGCTGTGGAAGTGACGCTTACATGACGACACATATTCAACGCTCGGCCTTGCTGCCCTACCCGGCGCAGGCGCTTTACGACTTGGTCAATGATGTGGCGAGTTATCCGGAATTCCTGCCTTGGTGCTCGTCTGCCGAGGTGCTCGAGAGCTCCGAAACCCATATGCGCGCCAGCCTCAACGTAGCCAAGGGCGGCCTGAGCCAGCATTTTGTTACTCGAAATACCTTGGTGCCTGGCCAGTCCATCGAAATGAACCTTGAAGAAGGGCCATTCAACCAGCTCCATGGTGTATGGGTGTTCAAGCCGCTTGGCGAGAAAGCCTGCAAGATCAGCCTGGACCTTTCATTTGACTACGCCGGTCCGTTGGTGCGAGCGACATTGGGACCGCTGTTCAACCAGGCCGCCAATACCCTGGTCGATGCGTTCTGTCAGCGCGCCAAGCAGAACGCAGAGCTCAAGCGTTGATCGAGATAGAAGTGGTGTACGCCTCGGCGGATCGCCAGGTCTTGCGCATATGCAGGGTGCAGGAAGGCACCAGTGTTCGCGCAGCGCTGGTGGCGTCGGGGATTGCCAACGTATTCCCAGAGCTGGACCTGGCAACTTGCCCGGTGGGGATTTTTGGCAAGGTGGTTGCCGATCTGGATAGCCAGGTGGTGCAAGCGGCCGATCGATTGGAAATTTATCGACCTTTATTGGCTGATCCGAAGGAAATTCGCCGCCTGCGCGCGGCCAAGGCTGCCCAGGCGCGACAATCGGAGCAATAACCTGGTCTGATCGCACTGTGAGCCGTTGTGGCGATGCGCAGCAGCCTTTCTTTGTGAGCGCTTCGCACTCAAGCGGGAGCAAGCTCCCTCGCCACGGATTCACTACGTTCCTGAATAAGCAGCATCTGCCGGAATCGCAGACAAGAAAAAACCCGGCATGCCGGGTTTTTTTCTTGTCGCGATTTATTGCGGCGACGTATCCAGAGGCTCCGGAGTCGGGACCGGTACGGTCTCGACGTTGTCCACGTCCTTCTGGATCTGGTCCAGCAACGAACCTGGCTTGACCGGTTTTTCCGGTTTCGGCTGTTCGGCATTCTGGGCCGGGTCGGTCACGGTGGTGCCGCTGTCCTTGCCCATGATGGCCTCGTCGCGGCTCACGCCAGGCATGAAATCGCCCGACAGGCTGACGAGTTGGTCGTCGGGGCTGAAGATGACGCTGATGCGTTCCTGCTGGCGCTCACCGCCACCTGGCTGCAAGCTGTACAGATAATCCCAGCGATCGGCATGGAACGTGTCGGTCAGCAGAGGGTTACCCATGATAAACCGTACTTGCCGGCGGGTCATTCCCGGGCGTAACTGGTCTATCATGTCCTGCGTGACGACATTGCCCTGCTGGATGTCGATTTTGTAAACCCCGGGGAATGAACAACCGGCGAGTGCGAGCAGTCCCACAAAGGTGAAACTGGTTAGCAAGAGCTTGGTGTTTTGCATCGGTGGGCGACTTCCACTATCTTGGCTGGGACAACGTAAACGCCGATCATACCCGCATTAAGAGAAGCTGCGAAGCAGCATCGCGAGAAAGCTGACCATGGTTGAAAATAGCGAACTACGCAAAGCCGGCCTCAAAGTGACCCTGCCACGGGTCAAGATTCTACAAATGCTCGATTCCGCCGAGCAACGCCACATGAGCGCCGAGGATGTCTACAAGGCGCTGATGGAGGCTGGTGAGGACGTCGGTCTGGCCACGGTTTACCGTGTCCTGACCCAGTTCGAGGCAGCTGGCCTTGTGGTGCGACACAACTTCGACGGAGGCCATGCGGTCTTCGAACTGGACGACGGCAAGCATCACGACCATATGGTCAACGTCGAGACCAGTGAAGTCATCGAATTCTTCGACGAAGAAATCGAGCGGCTGCAGAAAGCAATCGTCGACAAATATGGCTTCGAGATGGTTGATCACAATCTTGTGCTGTACGTACGCAAGAAAAAGTAAGCATGTCGCGCGGACTTAAGGTTCGCGAAACGAACGAAGGCGACCCCAGGGTCGCCTTCGTGCTTTCTGCCGTTCTCAGTTTTTCGCGGTAACGACCATTTTTTTCGCGTGGGCCAGGGATTCCTTGGTGAGGTCGATCCCGCCCAGCATTCGTGCCACTTCTTCTACGCGCTCGTTTTTGTTGAGCTTCGACACGGCGGTGCGAGTCGCGTCCTCGCCACGCACCTTGTGCACAAATAAATGCTGGTGCCCTTGGGCGGCGACCTGGGGCAGGTGAGTGACGGTCAGCACCTGGCCACGTTCGCCCAATCGGCGGAGCAATTGGCCGACAATTTCCGCTGTCGGGCCACCGATGCCCACGTCCACTTCGTCGAACACCAGCGTCGGTACGCGGGAGGTCTGCGCGGTGATGACCTGGATGGCCAGGCTGATTCGTGACAATTCACCGCCGGAGGCGACTTTGGCCAGGCCCTTGAGTGGTTGCCCGGGGTTGGCGCTGACCAGCAATTCCACCTGTTCCAACCCATTGGGTTGGAGTTCGTCGCCGGCGTTGGGGCGCAATTCGATGGTGAAGCGTCCACCGGGCATGCCCAGGCGCTGGATTTCCTGCTCCACGGCACTGGCCAGCCCTGTCGCGGCTTGGCGTCGCAGTTCGCTGAGCTCTTTGGCCGTTTCCTGATAATGACGGGCATAAGCAGCCAATTCGTCCCCGAGGCGCTCGATGGATTCGTCGTTGGCGTTCAGGGTCTCGAGTTCTTCCAGCAACCGCTGTTGGAGTTCGGCAACCTCGGTCGGCTGGATGCGGTGTTTGCGCGCCAGTGTATAGATAGTGTCCAGGCGCTCTTCCAGGTATTGCAGGCGTGCCGGGTCGGCGTCGAAATGATCGAGGAAGCGATTCAGTTCCCCAACGGCTTCCTCGACCTGGATCTGCGCGCTCGTCAGCAGGTTGGTCGCTTCGCTCAGGGCGCCCACCGAATTGTTCACGCTGGACAGCCGGTTCAGGCTCGCTGTCAGCGCATTGAGCACGTTGCCCGAATCGCTCTCGCTGCATTGCTCGACCACCTGACGGCAGATGCCCAGCAGGGTTTCGGCGTTGGTCAGGTTCTTGTGTTCCTGCTCCAGTTCTTCCAGTTCATTTTCACCCAGGGCCAGGTTCTCCAGTTCTTCGAGCTGGTAGCTCAATAGCTGGTGACGGGCGCGCTGTTCGTCGCCGGAATTGGAGAGGCGATCCAGTTCCTGCCGGGTCTGGCGCCAACGCTGAGCGGCCAGTTGGACCTGCCGGGCCAAGTCGGTGGCGCCGGCGTATTCATCCAGCAGGCGACGATGGGTGTCGGTCTTGAGCAGGGATTGGTGCTCGTGCTGGCTGTGGATGTCGATCAGCAACTCGCCGAGGGCCTTGAGGTCGCCCAGTGGGCAGGGCGTGCCGTTGATGTAGCCTCGGGAGCGGCCTTCGGCGGTGATGACCCGGCGCAGGATGCACAGGCCATCGGTGTCCAGGTCGCGTTCGGCCAGCCAGGCGCTGGCCTCGGGGATATCGACCAGGTCGAAGGTCGCCAGGATGTCGGCCTTGTCCGCTCCGGGGCGCACCACGCCACTGTCGGCGCGGTCGCCCAGGGTCAGGCCCAGGGCGTCGAGCATGATCGACTTGCCCGCGCCGGTTTCACCGGTGATCACGCTCATGCCTCGATCGAGTTCGAGGTCGAGATGTTCGACGATGGCGTAGTTGTGTACGGACAGGTGCACCAGCATAAGGCCGCTCCCAGGCTTTAGGTCTGGTTATTTATACAGTGTTTTGTTTCGGCCTGACAATGCCCTCGCTTAGCTCGATTTGCTTGGGAAAATGATTTTCTTAGCGCGGCACGGAATGATTATGCGGCTGCTTTTTGTAAGGTTAATTCGTCAGATGACCCTTGAAGCTGGAAAACCCGGCCCCATATACCGGGGCAGAAGCGCGAGTCGAGCTCGCGGACGAAGTTGAAAGGAGAAATCTCTATGGCTGACGAACAGACGCAGGACACGCAAAATCTAGACGCCAATCAGGCTTCCCAGGATTCCGGTGAAGACCTGTCGGCACGTGTACAAGTGCTCGAAGAGCAACTGGCCGGTGCGCAGGACCAGGCGTTGCGTGTAGCCGCCGACCTGCAGAATGTCCGCCGTCGCGCCGAGCAAGATGTAGAAAAGGCTCATAAATTCGCCCTGGAGCGTTTCGCCGGCGACCTGCTGCCGATCATCGACAGCCTGGAGCGCGGCCTGGAGCTGTCCAATCCGGATGACGAAAACATCCGTCCGATGCGCGAAGGCATCGAGCTGACCCTGAAAATGTTCCAGGACACCCTCAAGCGTTATCAGCTCGAAGCCCTGGATCCCCATGGCGAGCCCTTCAACGCCGAGCATCACCAGGCCATGGCGATGCAGGAAAGTGCTGACGTCGAGCCAAACAGCGTCCTGAAGGTTTTCCAGAAAGGCTACCTGCTCAACGGCCGCCTGCTGCGTCCGGCCATGGTCGTGGTCAGCAAGGCGCCGGCACCGGTTTCGCCTTCTATCGATGAGCAGGCTTGAAATCGGGCGCAGCGGCCCCATCTATAAGTCAAGCGTTTAAGTGCTACCGCAGTTAGCCACCACTGCTGCGGCAACAAAATCCAAGTTCCGGGAGAGTTAACATGGGCAAGATTATCGGCATCGACCTGGGGACCACCAATTCGTGCGTCTCCGTGCTGGAAAACGGCAAGGCCAAAGTTATTGAAAACGCTGAAGGCGCGCGCACCACGCCGTCGATCATCGCGTACGCCAATGATGGCGAGATTCTGGTTGGCCAGTCGGCCAAGCGTCAGGCAGTGACCAATCCGCATAACACCCTGTACGCGGTGAAGCGTCTGATCGGTCGCAAGTTCGACGAAGAAGTCGTTCAGAAAGACATCAAGATGGTGCCTTACAAAATCGCCAAGGCTGACAACGGCGACGCCTGGGTTGAAGTGAACGGCCAGAAAATGGCGCCGCCACAGATCTCGGCCGAGATCCTCAAGAAAATGAAGAAAACCGCCGAAGACTACCTCGGCGAAGCGGTGACCGAGGCGGTCATCACGGTTCCTGCCTATTTCAACGACAGCCAGCGCCAGGCGACCAAAGACGCCGGCCGCATCGCGGGCCTGGACGTAAAACGTATCATCAACGAACCAACCGCGGCCGCTCTGGCCTACGGCATGGACAAGGCCAAGGGCGATCACACCGTGATCGTTTACGACCTGGGTGGCGGTACCTTCGACGTTTCCGTGATCGAAATCGCTGAAGTCGACGGCGAGCACCAGTTCGAAGTACTGGCAACCAACGGTGACACGTTCCTCGGTGGTGAGGACTTCGACATCCGCCTGATCGACTACCTCGTCGACGAGTTCAAGAAAGAAAGCGGCATGAACCTCAAGGGTGACCCGCTGGCGATGCAGCGCCTGAAAGAAGCCGCTGAAAAAGCCAAGATCGAACTGTCCTCGAGCCAGTCGACCGACGTGAACCTGCCGTACATCACCGCAGACGCCACCGGTCCTAAGCACCTGAACGTAAAAATCTCCCGCGCCAAGCTCGAGGCGCTGGTGGAAGATCTGGTTCAGCGCACCATCGAACCTTGCCGCATTGCCATGAAAGACGCCGGTATCGACGTTGGCTCGATCAACGACGTGATCCTGGTCGGCGGCCAGACCCGTATGCCGCTGGTCCAGAAGCTGGTGACCGACTTCTTCGGTAAAGAAGCCCGCAAGGACGTGAACCCGGACGAAGCCGTTGCCATGGGTGCTGCCATCCAGGGCGCCGTTCTGGCCGGTGACGTGAAGGACGTTCTGCTGCTCGACGTCAGCCCGCTGACCCTGGGTATCGAAACCATGGGTGGCGTGATGACCGCGCTGATCGAGAAAAACACCACGATTCCTACCAAGAAATCCCAAGTGTTCTCGACGGCCGACGACAACCAGGGCGCCGTGACCATTCACGTGCTGCAAGGTGAGCGCAAACAGGCTGCCCAGAACAAGTCCCTGGGCAAGTTCGACCTGGCCGAGATTCCGCCAGCACCACGTGGCGTGCCGCAAATCGAAGTGACCTTCGACATCGACGCCAACGGCATTCTGCACGTTGGGGCGAAAGACAAGGCCACCGGCAAGACCCAGTCGATCGTGATCAAGGCCAACTCCGGCCTGTCCGAGGAAGAAATTCAGCAGATGGTTCGTGATGCTGAAGTCAACGCCGAGGAAGACCGCAAGTTCGAAGAGCTGGCCAGCGCCCGTAACCAAGGCGATGCCCTGGTGCACTCGACCCGCAAGATGATCGCCGATGCTGGTGAGAAAGTGACCGCGGAAGAGAAGACTGCCATCGACGCGGCCGGGGGTGCCCTGGAAGCCGCCGTGAAAGGCGATGACAAGGCGGCCATCGAGGCGAAGATCGCAGAGCTGTCGAAGGTCTCCGCGCCTGTGGCTCAGAAGATGTATGCCGAACAGGCTCAGCCTGCCGAAGGCGCGGCTGCGCAGGGCGAATCGGCCGAGAAAGCCGACGACGTCGTCGACGCCGAGGTCGACGAAGTGAAAGACCACAAGTAAGCGCGTGTGGGTCGGCCGGTTGACTGCGGTTGTGCGGTGGCTGGTAGGATGTCGCCGCGCGGGAGCTTGCTCCCGCGTTGGCGTGTCTGGAGGCAACGAATTTTTTACAGCATGCGACAAAGCTCGGGTGCTGACGGCGTGTTCGGGAATGCTCCTGCTTTCCGGCGATGGACGCCGCGTTTTGGCCGGGTACCTGGCTGAAAGTTTACGACCAGGATCGTTGAATTGACGTGAGTTGGGTCCGGGCCTGCATTGGGGCTCAACGAGTTTGGCAAGGTTCAGGAGAGGTTTGCCGGACGTCCTATAAGAGTGCAAAGACTAATGGCGAAGCGTGATTTTTACGAAGTATTGGGTGTCGAGCGGGGAGCCAGCGAGGCGGAGCTGAAGAAGGCTTATCGTCGCCTGGCGATGAAGCACCACCCGGACCGTAATCCCGGCGATAAAGCGTCGGAAGAAATGTTCAAGGAAGCCAACGAGGCTTACGAAGTTCTGTCCGATTCCAGTAAGCGCGCGGCCTACGACCAGTATGGGCATGCCGGTGTCGACCCGAGCATGGGCGGCGGCGGTGCCGGTTTCGGTGGCCAGAACTTCTCCGATATTTTCGGTGATGTGTTCAGCGATTTCTTCGGCGGCGGTCGCGGCGGTGCCCGTGGTGGCGCCCAGCGTGGCAGTGACCTGCGCTACACGCTGGAGTTGAATCTGGAAGAAGCGGTGCGCGGTACCACCGTCAATATCCGCGTGCCGACACTGGTCAACTGCAAGCCGTGTGATGGCTCGGGTGCCAAGAAGGGCTCCTCGCCCGTTACCTGCCCGACCTGCGGCGGCATTGGCCAGGTTCGCATGCAGCAGGGCTTCTTCTCGGTCCAACAGACCTGCCCGCGTTGCCATGGCCAAGGCAAGATCATTTCCGATCCGTGCGACTCCTGCCATGGCGAAGGGCGTGTCGAAGAGTACAAGACGCTGTCGGTCAAGGTGCCGGCCGGTGTCGACACCGGTGATCGCATTCGCCTGTCTGGCGAGGGCGAGGCGGGTGCCCAGGGTGGCCCGACTGGCGACTTGTACGTGGTCATCAACGTGCGTGAGCACGCGATTTTCCAGCGCGACGGCAAGCATCTGTTCTGCGAAGTGCCGATCAGCTTCGTCGATGCGGCCTTGGGTGGCGAGCTTGAAATCCCGACCCTCGACGGTCGCGTCAAGCTGAAAATCCCCGAAGGCACGCAGACCGGCAAGCAGTTCCGGATCCGTGGCAAAGGCGTCGCGCCAGTGCGTGGCGGTGGTGCAGGCGACCTGATGTGTCGCGTGGCGGTGGAAACGCCGGTCAACCTGGGGCGTCGTCAGCGTGAACTGTTGGAAGAGTTCCGCCACTCCCTGGCCGATGACAACAGCCACTCACCGAAATCCACCGGTTGGTTCGAAGGCGTGAAGCGCTTCTTCGGCGACCTGTAAGGAGTTCGCATGCGACGTATAGCTGTGATGGGCGCTGCGGGGCGCATGGGCAAGGCGCTGGTCGAGGCGGTGCAGCAGCGCTCGCCGCTCTCCGGCCTCACGGCGGCCATCGTTCGGCCTGACAGTACGCTTGTCGGCGCCGATGCTGGCGAGCTGGCCTCGCTGGGGCGTATCGGCGTGCCGATGTCCGGCGGCCTGGAGAAGGTGCTCGACGAGTTCGACGTGCTTATCGACTTCACCCTGCCGGAGGTGATGCTGAAAAACCTGGCGATCTGCCGCAAGCATGGCAAGGCCATGGTGATCGGCACGACCGGGCTGGATGCGACGCAGAAGCAATTGTTGGCCGATGCCGGCAAGGACATCCCGATCGTATTCGCGGCGAACTTCAGTGTGGGCGTGAACCTGTCGCTCAAACTGCTGGATCTGACGGCCCGGGTCTTGGGCGACGATGCCGATATCGAAATCATCGAGGCTCATCACCGGCACAAGATCGACGCGCCGTCGGGAACAGCCTTGCGCATGGGTGAAGTGATTGCCGATGCGCTGGGGCGTGATCTGCAGAAAGTCGCCGTGTATGGGCGTGAAGGGCATACCGGTGCCCGTGAGCGCGACACCATCGGTTTCGCCACGGTGCGCGGTGGCGATGTGGTGGGCGATCACACCGTGCTGTTCGCCACTGAAGGCGAGCGCCTGGAGATTACCCACAAGGCGTCGAGCCGGATGACCTTCGCCAAGGGCGCGGTACGTGCCGCGCTGTGGCTGGATGGCCGCGAGCCTGGTTTGTACGACATGCAGGACGTTCTCGACCTGCGTTGATGCCATTAAGAGCGGGGTTCAGGTTATACTGCGCCCCGTTTTACACCGCCTCGCGACGGCCTGTCGCATTCCCCTGCCTTTAAGGCTCATTAGCGGTGGACCAAAAAACCCTTTTTCTGTAAGCTACAGCTTTAGTGTGTCCACTAAAAGCGCGCAGAATAATTCAGTGAACAAGCGGGGTGACGTGTCCATACGTCACTCCGCTTTTTTACAACCTGCGATCGCCCTTTCAGGCTTTATTTACGGGAGGTCTTCTTGACTAAGCCAGCCATACTCGCCCTTGCTGATGGCAGCATTTTTCGCGGCGAAGCCATTGGAGCCGACGGTCAGACCGTTGGTGAGGTGGTGTTTAACACCGCAATGACCGGCTATCAGGAAATTCTTACCGATCCTTCCTACGCCCAGCAAATCGTTACCCTGACTTACCCGCACATCGGCAACACCGGCACCACGCCGGAAGACGCCGAGTCCGATCGTGTCTGGTCCGCCGGCCTGGTCATCCGTGACTTGCCGCTGGTAGCGAGCAACTGGCGTAACACGATGTCCCTGTCCGACTACCTGAAAGCCAACAACGTCGTGGCGATCGCCGGTATCGACACCCGCCGCCTGACCCGCATTCTTCGGGAAAAAGGCGCGCAGAACGGCTGCATCATGGCCGGCGACAACATTTCCGAAGAAGCCGCCATCGCCGCTGCCCAGGGTTTCCCTGGCCTCAAGGGCATGGACCTGGCGAAAGTCGTCAGCACCCAGAAACAATACGAATGGCGCTCCACGGTCTGGGACCTGAAGACCGACAGTCACGCGACGATCGAGGCTTCCGAGCTGCCGTACCACGTGGTGGCGTACGACTACGGCGTCAAGCTGAACATCCTGCGCATGCTGGTCGAGCGTGGCTGCCGCGTCACCGTGGTGCCGGCGCAAACCCCGGCCGCCGACGTCCTGGCCCTCAAGCCCGACGGCGTGTTCCTGTCCAACGGCCCGGGTGATCCGGAGCCTTGCGACTACGCGATCCAGGCGATCAAGGACGTGCTGGAAACCGAGATCCCGGTATTCGGTATCTGCCTCGGTCACCAGTTGCTGGCCCTCGCTTCGGGCGCCAAGACCCTGAAAATGGGCCACGGCCACCACGGTGCGAACCACCCGGTCCAGGACCTGGACACCGGCGTGGTGATGATCACCAGCCAGAACCACGGTTTCGCGGTGGATGAAGCGACTCTGCCGGCCAACGTTCGCGCGATCCACAAATCGCTGTTCGACGGCACGCTCCAAGGTATCGAGCGTACCGACAAGAGCGCGTTCAGCTTCCAGGGCCACCCTGAAGCGAGCCCGGGCCCGAACGATGTGGCGCCGCTGTTCGATCGCTTCATCAACGAGATGGCCAAGCGACGCTGACCGCGCGAAGCCCGAGGGCGGCCCCGAACGCGGTGGCCCCCTCGGGCGCTTCAAAGATTGTTCGACGGCCTAGCCGACTGACCTGCGGATTTGAGTGACAAACCCATGCCAAAACGTACAGACATAAAAAGCATCCTGATTCTCGGCGCTGGCCCGATCGTGATCGGCCAGGCTTGCGAATTCGACTACTCCGGCGCCCAGGCCTGCAAAGCCCTGCGCGAAGAGGGCTACCGCGTCATCCTGGTGAACTCCAACCCGGCCCCCATCATGACCGACCCGGCCATGGCCGACGCCACCTACATCGAGCCGATCAAGTGGCAGACCGTCGCTAAGATCATCGAGAAGGAGCGCCCGGACGCGCTGCTGCCGACCATGGGCGGCCAGACCGCGCTGAACTGCGCACTGGACCTGGAGCGCGAAGGCGTCCTGGAAAAATTCGGTGTGGAAATGATCGGCGCCAACGCTGACACCATCGACAAGGCCGAAGACCGTTCGCGCTTCGACAAGGCGATGAAATCCATCGGCCTGGACTGCCCACGCTCGGGCATCGCCCACAGCATGGAAGAGGCCAACGCCGTCCTGGAACGCCTCGGCTTCCCGTGCATCATCCGTCCCTCCTTCACCATGGGCGGCACCGGTGGTGGCATCGCCTACAACCGTGAAGAATTCGAAGAAATCTGCGCCCGTGGTCTCGACTTGTCGCCGACCAAGGAACTGCTGATCGACGAATCGCTGATCGGCTGGAAAGAATACGAAATGGAAGTTGTCCGCGACAAAAAGGACAACTGCATCATCGTTTGCTCCATCGAGAACTTCGACCCGATGGGCGTGCACACCGGTGACTCGATCACTGTTGCACCGGCCCAGACCCTGACCGACAAGGAATACCAGATCCTGCGTAACGCCTCCCTGGCGGTACTGCGCGAGATCGGCGTGGAAACCGGCGGCTCCAACGTCCAGTTCGGCATCTGCCCGAACACCGGGCGCATGGTGGTCATCGAGATGAACCCACGGGTATCCCGTTCGTCCGCCCTGGCCTCCAAGGCTACCGGTTTCCCGATCGCCAAGGTCGCCGCCAAGCTGGCCGTGGGCTACACCCTGGACGAGCTGTCGAACGACATCCCCGGCGGCAAGACCCCGGCGTCCTTCGAACCGTCCATCGACTACGTCGTCACCAAGCTGCCACGCTTCGCCTTCGAGAAGTTCGCCAAGGCCGATGCCCGCCTGACCACCCAGATGAAGTCGGTCGGTGAAGTCATGGCCATCGGCCGGACCTTCCAGGAATCCCTGCAGAAAGCCCTTCGCGGCCTGGAAGTGGGTGTCTGTGGCCTCGATCCGAAGCTGGACCTGGCCGACCCGGAAAGCATGAGCGTGCTCAAGCGCGAGCTGACCGTGCCGGGTGCCGAGCGTATCTGGTACGTGGCCGATGCCTTCCGCGCCGGCATGACCGTCGAGCAGATCTTCGGCATGAACATGATCGACCCTTGGTTCCTGGTCCAGATCGAAGATCTGATCAAGGAAGAAGAGAAGGTCAAGACCCTGGGCATGTCCAGCATCAACCGCGACACGATGTTCCGCCTCAAGCGCAAAGGCTTCTCCGACATGCGCCTGGCCAAGCTGCTGGGTGTGACCGAGAAGAGCCTGCGTGCCCATCGTCACAAGCTGGAAGTGTTCCCGGTCTACAAGCGCGTCGACACCTGCGCGGCCGAGTTCGCCACCGACACCGCCTACCTGTACTCCACGTACGAAGAAGAGTGCGAAGCCGCGCCATCGACCCGGGACAAGATCATGATCCTGGGTGGCGGTCCTAACCGGATCGGCCAGGGCATCGAGTTCGACTACTGCTGCGTACACGCGGCACTGGCCCTGCGCGACGACGGTTACGAGACCATCATGGTCAACTGCAACCCGGAAACCGTGTCCACCGACTACGACACCTCCGATCGCCTGTACTTCGAGCCAGTGACCCTGGAAGACGTGCTGGAAATCGTCCGCGTCGAGAAGCCAAAAGGCGTGATCGTCCAGTACGGCGGCCAGACCCCACTGAAACTGGCTCGCGCCCTTGAAGCCGCCGGCGTGCCGATCATCGGCACCAGCCCGGATGCCATCGACCGCGCCGAAGACCGGGAGCGCTTCCAGCAGATGGTCGAGCGCCTGAACCTGCGCCAGCCGCCAAACGCCACCGTGCGCAGCGAAGACGAAGCGATTCGTGCCGCCGCCAAGATCGGTTATCCGCTGGTGGTGCGTCCGTCCTACGTACTGGGCGGTCGTGCGATGGAAATCGTTTATCAGGAAGACGAACTCAAGCGTTACCTGCGCGAAGCGGTCCAGGTGTCCAACGACAGCCCGGTGCTGCTGGACCACTTCCTCAACTGCGCCATCGAGATGGACGTGGATGCGGTCAGCGACGGCAAGGACGTGGTGATCGGCGCGATCATGCAGCACATCGAGCAGGCCGGTGTTCACTCCGGTGACTCCGCTTGCTCGCTGCCGCCGTACTCGCTGCCGGCGCACATCCAGGACGAGATGCGCGAGCAGGTCAAGAAAATGGCCCTGGAACTGGGCGTCATCGGCCTGATGAACGTGCAACTGGCCCTGCAAGGCGAAGATATCTACGTCATCGAAGTCAACCCGCGCGCTTCCCGTACCGTGCCGTTCGTTTCCAAGTGCATCGGTGTTTCCCTGGCGATGATCGCGGCGCGCGTCATGGCTGGCAAAACCCTGAAAGAGCTGAACTTCACCAAGGAAATCATCCCGAACTTCTACAGTGTGAAAGAGGCGGTGTTCCCGTTCGCCAAGTTCCCTGGCGTGGACCCGATCCTCGGCCCAGAGATGAAGTCCACCGGTGAAGTGATGGGCGTGGGCGATACCTTCGGTGAAGCCTTTGCCAAGGCCCAGATGGGCGCCAGCGAAGTGTTGCCAACTGGCGGCACGGCGTTCATCAGTGTGCGTGATGACGACAAGCCACTGGTTGCAGGCGTAGCCCGTGATCTGATCAACTTGGGCTTCGAAGTGGTCGCCACTGCCGGTACTGCCAAGCTGATCGAAGCGGCGGGCCTGAAAGTGCGCCGCGTGAACAAGGTGACCGAGGGTCGTCCGCACGTGGTCGACATGATCAAGAATGACGAAGTCACGCTGATCATCAACACCACCGAAGGTCGTCAGTCGATCGCCGATTCCTATTCCATTCGTCGCAATGCGCTGCAGCACAAGATCTACTGCACCACGACCATTGCTGCGGGCGAAGCGATCTGCGAAGCGCTCAAGTTCGGTCCCGAGAAGACCGTGCGTCGCTTGCAGGATCTACATGCAGGATTGAAGGCATGAGCATAACCAAGTACCCGATGACTGTTCAGGGCGCGAAGGCCCTGGAGGAAGAACACGCTTTCCTGACCAAGGTCGAGCGCCCGCGCTTGAGCCAGGCTATCGGTGAAGCGCGTGAGCTGGGCGACCTGAAGGAAAACGCCGAATACCACGCTGCCCGAGAGGAGCAGGGGATGGTCGAGGCGCGTGTCCGTGACATCGAAGGCCGCATGCAGAATGCGGTGATCATCGATGTCACGACGATTCCGCACACCGGCAAGGTCATTTTTGGCACTACGGTGGAGATTGCCAACGTCGAGACCGATGAAAGCGTGACCTACCAGATCGTTGGCGAGGACGAGGCAGACATCAAGCTCGGCAAGATTTCCGTCGGTTCACCCATTGCTCGCGCCTTGATTGCCAAGGAAGAGGGTGATGTGGTGGCGGTGAAGACGCCGGGTGGTGTCATCGAGTATGAGATTGTCGAAGTCCGTCACATCTGAACGAAGGCGCCCGCTGCGAGCCGGCGCCATGATCTGGCAGCTCACCCAGATGTTATGGGTGGGCGGCATCTGGTTGTTGCACATTGGTTTGCTGCCGGTGCTGGGTCGAGTCGGCCTGGCACCGCTGCTCATCGATGAAATCGCCGGCATGCTGACGGCGCTGCTGGTGGCGTTTTCCGCGGCGTGCGTGATGTTTCAGGCTTTGGTGCTGGTTCAGGCCGAGGGCCTTGCCAGTCTATGGCGCGACATTCGTGGGCAGTTGCTGCTCATGTCGATGTATGCGTGCGGGATGTTCTTTGCGGTGCATCTCGGCTGGCCGGATGCGAGCCAGTGGCAGGTATTCAGTTATCTGGTGCTGGGCTTTTCCGGTTTGGTGCTGGTGTTGCAGCCGGTTCCCGGGTGGAGCGGCAGGGTGTGCGAGGCACACCCTTGACCCTTGGCATCACTTGAAGCGGTGAACGTTCGACAACTGCTTGTTGACGCTGAAATTCTTGCGATAAATCAGCGCCATCTTGCCGATGACCTGCACCAGGTCTGCCTTGCCGGTCTTGCACAGTTCGGCAACGGCAGCCAGGCGGGCTTCGCGATCGAGGATGTTGAGCTTGATCTTGATCAGCTCGTGATCGCCCAAGGCGCGTTCCAGTTCGGCGAGTACACCTTCAGTCAAACCGTTGTCAGCCACAGTCAAAACCGGTTTCAGATGGTGGCCAATGGATTTGTATTGTTTCTTCTGCTCTTGAGTGAGCGGCATAATCTGACCCCTGCGTCTGATCTTGTAAAAAGCGGCGGCCAGTTTACCCGAGCAAGTCCGGGACCGCCCACTTAATCACGACCCGTTTTATTTTTGAGGTGGCCCGTGGCCCGTTCCAAGACAAGTCTTAAATGGCTGCAAGAGCATTTCAACGACCCATTCGTGAAAATGGCGCAAAAGGACGGGTATCGTTCCCGTGCCAGCTACAAGCTGCTGGAGATTCAGGAAAGAGACCGTTTGATCCGTCCAGGCATGAGCGTGATCGACTTGGGCGCCGCCCCGGGTGGCTGGTCCCAAGTGACCAGTCGTCTGATTGGTGGGCAAGGCACGCTGATCGCTTCCGATATCCTGGAAATGGACAGCATCCCGGATGTGACCTTCATTCAGGGCGACTTTACCGAGGACGCCGTACTGGCACAGATCCTTGAAGCGGTTGGAAAAAACGAGGTGGACCTTGTGATTTCCGATATGGCCCCCAATATGAGTGGATTGGCATCTGTTGATATGCCGCGATCGATGTTCCTGTGCGAGTTGGCACTGGATCTTGCGACTCGGGTGTTGAAGCCAGGTGGTGATTTTTTGATCAAGGTCTTCCAGGGTGAAGGCTTCGACGAATACCACAAGAGCGTGCGCAAGCAGTTCGAGAAGGTCACGACGCGCAAGCCGAAATCATCGCGTGATCGTTCCCGTGAGCAGTACCTGCTGGGCCGTGGTTTCCGTGGTCGCAGTGAGGAATAAGAGGTTTTTCGACCGGGGCGATAGGTTTTTCGTATTTCGTCCCGTGAGCATTAGCGAATAATGTGTAGAAAGTGTTTCACAAAGGGTTACAGACGGCGCCTGCCAGAGTCGTAGGTAATGTAGTAAGTTAGGCCGGTGAATATCATGCGAAGCGCGCGCCAGTAGCGGAGCTTGCTTCAGAGGGTAGTTAATTGAACGATATGGCAAAGAATCTGATCCTGTGGTTGATCATCGCCGCTGTCCTGGTGACCGTGATGAACAACTTCTCCAGTCCTAACGAGCCGCAGACCCTCAACTATTCCGACTTCATCCAGCAGGTCAAGGATGGCAAGGTCGAGCGTGTAGCCGTTGATGGCTATGTGATTACCGGCAAGCGCACCGATGGCGACAGCTTCAAGACCATTCGTCCGGCAATCCAGGACAATGGCCTGATCGGCGATCTGGTGGACAACCATGTCGTGGTCGAAGGCAAGCAGCCTGAGCAGCAGAGCATCTGGACCCAGCTCCTGGTCGCCAGCTTCCCGATCCTGGTGATCATCGCCGTGTTCATGTTCTTCATGCGCCAGATGCAGGGCGGTGGTGGAGGCAAGGGCGGGCCGATGAGCTTTGGCAAGAGCAAGGCCCGGCTGCTTTCCGAAGACCAGGTGAAAACCACCTTGGCCGACGTCGCAGGTTGCGACGAAGCCAAGGAAGAAGTCGGCGAGTTGGTTGAATTCCTGCGCGATCCGGGCAAGTTCCAGCGCCTGGGCGGTCGTATTCCTCGAGGCGTGCTGATGGTAGGCCCGCCCGGTACCGGTAAGACCTTGCTGGCCAAGGCGATTGCCGGTGAAGCCAAGGTGCCGTTCTTCACGATTTCCGGTTCCGACTTCGTTGAAATGTTCGTCGGCGTGGGCGCCAGTCGTGTCCGCGACATGTTCGAACAGGCCAAGAAGCACGCCCCCTGCATCATCTTCATCGACGAAATCGACGCCGTCGGTCGCCATCGTGGCGCCGGCATGGGTGGCGGTCACGACGAGCGTGAACAGACCCTCAACCAGTTGCTGGTGGAGATGGACGGTTTTGAAATGAACGCCGGCATCATTGTGATTGCCGCCACCAACCGTCCTGACGTACTTGACCCTGCGCTGCTGCGTCCAGGTCGTTTCGACCGCCAGGTCGTGGTGGGGCTGCCAGACATTCGTGGTCGCGAGCAGATCCTCAAGGTCCATATGCGCAAGGTGCCAATGGGTGACGACGTCGCTCCGGCCGTCATCGCGCGTGGTACGCCGGGCTTTTCCGGTGCCGACCTGGCGAACCTGGTCAACGAAGCGTCGCTCTTTGCTGCTCGCACTGGCAAGCGCGTCGTGGAAATGAAGGAATTCGAGCTGGCCAAGGACAAGATCATGATGGGCGCAGAGCGCAAATCCATGGTCATGTCGGAGAAAGAAAAGCAGAACACTGCGTATCACGAGGCGGGTCACGCGATCGTCGGTCGTGTCGTGCCCGAGCATGATCCTGTCTACAAAGTCTCGATCATCCCGCGCGGTCGTGCCCTGGGCGTGACCATGTTCCTGCCGGAAGAGGATCGCTACAGCCTGTCCAAGCGCGCATTGATCAGCCAGATCTGTTCGTTGTACGGCGGCCGTATCGCTGAAGAGATGACGCTGGGCTTCGACGGTGTGACCACGGGGGCGTCCAACGACATCATGCGCGCCAGCCAGATCGCCCGGAACATGGTCACCAAGTGGGGCCTGTCCGAGAAGTTGGGGCCGCTGATGTACGCCGAGGAAGAGGGCGAGGTATTCCTCGGTCGTGGTGGCGGTGGCCAGCATGCAAGCTTCTCCGGCGAGACGGCCAAGCTGATCGACTCCGAAGTGCGCAGCATCATCGACCAATGTTATGGCACTGCCCGGCAGATTCTCACGGACAATCGTGACAAGCTCGATGCCATGGCCGATGCCCTGATGAAGTATGAAACCATCGATGCCGAGCAGATCGACGACATCATGGCGGGTCGCGAGCCTCGTGAACCGCGGGACTGGTCGGGCGGCGGTACCGGTGCTTCCGGCACGCCACCGGCGGTACAGGGTGAGCGTCCGGAAACACCGATTGGCGGCCCGGCCGCTGATGTCTAAGGCTTGAAATGACTTCTGTTCAGTCCTCGACCCGGTTGCCTTGCGGCAACCGGGTTATTGATTTAGCCCATGCACATGTCATGGGTATTCTCAATGTCACCCCTGATTCCTTTTCCGATGGCGGTCGATTCAGCCAGCTCGATGCTGCACTGCGGCATGCCGAGGCCATGGTGGCCGCCGGCGCAACGCTGATCGATGTGGGCGGTGAATCGACCCGGCCGGGTGCGCGGGCGGTCTCGCCTACCGAGGAATTGGAGCGGGTGGCGCCGATTGTCGAGCGCATCCATCGCGAGCTTGATGTCATTATCTCGGTCGATACATCCACGCCTGCGGTCATGCGCGAAACTGCACGGCTGGGGGCGGGCCTGATCAATGATGTTCGATCCTTGCAGCGCGATGGTGCCCTGGATGCTGCGGCGGACACGGGGTTGCCGGTGTGCCTGATGCATATGCTCGGCGAACCGGGGACCATGCAGAACGACCCGCACTATGATGACGTCACCCGGGAAGTGGGTGAGTTCCTCGTGGCGCGTCTGGACCAGTGTGCTGCCGTGGGCATCCCTGCCGAGCGGATCATTCTTGATCCCGGGTTCGGCTTTGCCAAGACACTGGCGCACAACCTGAGCCTGTTCAAACATATGGAAGCCTTGCATGCCCTGGGTCGGCCCCTGTTGGTCGGGGTCTCGCGAAAGAGCATGATAGGCAACGCCCTGGGTCGCCCTGTGGGCGAACGCCTGTATGGCGGTCTCGCCCTGGCGGCGTTGGCCCTTGGTAAAGGTGCACGCATATTGCGCGTGCACGATGTGGCCGAAACGATGGATGTCGTGCGGATGATCGCAGCTGTGGATTCAGCCGAATAAGAATGACGGAGCACTTATGAGCAAGAAATATTTTGGCACCGACGGTATTCGTGGTCGGGTCGGCGAATACCCCATTACCCCTGATTTCATGCTCAAGCTCGGCTGGGCGGCCGGCATGGCGTTCCGCAAGATGGGCGCCTGCAAGGTGCTGGTCGGTAAGGACACGCGTATTTCCGGCTACATGTTCGAGTCGGCCCTCGAGGCCGGCCTGACGTCGGCGGGCGCCGATGTGATGCTGCTCGGCCCGATGCCGACGCCAGCCATCGCCTACCTGACCCGTACGTTCCAGGGCCAGGCAGGCATCGTGATCAGTGCCTCGCACAACCCCCATGATGACAACGGCATCAAGTTCTTCTCCGGTCAGGGTACCAAGCTGCCGGATGATATTGAGCTGATGATCGAAGAGCTGCTGGACACCCCGATGACGGTGGTCGAGTCGAGCAAGATCGGCAAGGTGTCGCGGATCAACGATGCGTCGGGTCGCTACATCGAGTTCTGCAAAGGCAGCGTGCCGACCGGAACCAGCTTTTCCGGCCTCAAGATCGTCGTCGATTGTGCCCATGGCGCCACCTATAAAGTCGCGCCGAGTGTCTTTCGCGAGTTGGGCGCCGAAGTGGTGGTGCTGTCCGCCCAGCCCAATGGCCTGAACATCAACCACAACTGTGGTTCCACCCATACCGAGGCGTTGCAGGCTGCGGTGCTGGCCGAGCAGGCTGATCTGGGCATCGCCTTCGATGGTGACGGTGATCGGGTCCTGATGGTCGATCACACGGGTACGGTTGTCGATGGTGACGAACTGCTCTTCATCATTGCTCGCGACCTGCATGGGCGCGGCAAGCTGCAAGGCGGTGTGGTCGGCACGTTGATGAGTAACCTTGGGCTGGAACTGGCCCTGGCGGACCTGGATATCCCCTTCGTGCGCGCCAATGTGGGCGACCGCTACGTGATCTCGGAGTTGCTGGAGCGCAACTGGGTGATCGGGGGCGAGAACTCCGGTCACATCGTGTGCTTCGACCACACCACCACCGGTGATGCGATTATCGCGGCCCTGCAGGTGCTGATGGCACTCAAGGCGCGCAACGAGGGGCTCGCACAATCGCGCCAGGCGTTGCGCAAATGCCCGCAAGTGTTGATCAATGTGCGTTTCGGTGGCGGTGTAAACCCTCTCGAACATGCGAAGGTCAAGCAGGCCAGTGAGCGTGTAACGCAAGCGATGGCGGGGCGTGGACGCGTGTTGTTGCGTAAGTCCGGCACAGAGCCGTTGGTGCGTGTCATGGTCGAAGGCGAGGATGAAGCGCAAGTTCGCGGTTATGCCGAAGAGCTGGCAAAACTGGTTACTGAAGTTTCTGCCTGAATTCGGCTTGCCAGTCATGAATCCGTTGGGTAACATCTGCGCCCACTTTGACCGACGAGGTACAGCATGCGTCGCCCTATGGTAGCTGGTAACTGGAAGATGCACGGTACCCGCGCCAGCGTCGCTGAGCTGATCAATGGCCTTCGTCATCTGGCCTTGCCAAGCGGTGTTGATGTCGCGGTTTTCCCGCCTTGCTTGTATATCAATCAAGTGATTGATGGCTTGAAGGGCAAGTCGATTTCGGTCGGCGCGCAGAACTCTGCGATGGAAGCCATGCAAGGTGCGTTGACCGGTGAGATTGCACCGAGTCAATTGGTGGATGCAGGTTGTTCCCTGGTCCTGGTCGGGCACTCCGAGCGTCGCCAGATCATGGGCGAGCAGGACAAGACCTTGATCCGCAAATTTGCTGCGGCCCAGGCCTGTGGTCTGACTCCGGTGTTGTGCATAGGGGAAACCCGCGAGCAGCGTGAGGCCGGCAAGACCCTTGAGGTTGTCGAGCGTCAGCTGGGCAGCATCATCGAGGAGCTGGGTGTCGGTGCTTTTGCAAAGGCAATCATTGCTTACGAGCCAGTCTGGGCCATCGGCACTGGGCTGACTGCTTCGCCGCAACAGGCGCAGGATGTGCACGCAGCCATTCGCGCACAGTTGGCGGCAGAGAATTCTGAAGTGGCACGAGGTGTGCGGCTTCTATACGGCGGCAGCGTGAAGGCGGCCAATGCGGTCGAACTGTTCGGCATGCCGGATATCGATGGGGGGCTCATTGGTGGAGCGTCCCTGAATGCAGATGAGTTCGGTGCGATCTGTCGCGCCGCGGGAAACTGAAAAAATGCTGGAAACAGTCGTAGTCGTTTTTCATCTGCTGGGTGCACTGGGCGTAGTTGCTCTCGTATTGCTGCAGCAGGGTAAAGGTGCGGATGCTGGTGCGTCTTTCGGTGCAGGTGCTTCAAATACTGTGTTCGGAAGCCAAGGTTCCTCTACCTTTCTCAGTAAGTTTACTGCTATACTTGCCGCCGGTTTCTTCATAACCAGCTTAGGGTTAGGTTACTTTGCTAAAGAGAAAGCTCACGAGCTGACTCAAGTAGGTTTGCCAAACCCAGCGGTATTGGAAGCGCCAAAGCAACAACCGGCTTCTGATGATGTCCCGGTGCTTCAAGAGCAAAAGTCGGCCAACCCGGCGACTGACGTGCCTCCAGCTCAAGAGCAGAAGTAAGAAGGTTTCAAACGCTGTATTGCCGAGGTGGTGGAATTGGTAGACACGCAACCTTGAGGTGGTTGTGCCCATAGGGTGTAGGGGTTCGAGTCCCCTTCTCGGTACCAATTATCAGGAGAGCCCGCGATTGCGGGCTTTCTTGTAGGTGGAAGGGTTACATTGACCCTGTAAGGGATCGGTCGTATACTTCCGCCCCAGCTTTGTCGCGGGATGGAGCAGTCTGGTAGCTCGTCGGGCTCATAACCCGAAGGTCGTCGGTTCAAATCCGGCTCCCGCAACCAGTTTCAGGGGCCCCTTCCAAGGGGCTTTTTGTTAGCTGGACACTTTATAACGCCGCTGTTCGACGGCGTTTCAGGGATGGGCGATTCGCCCATTTTTTTTTATTTGCACAGCATGCACAAACATGCACGAGGGGGTTCAGGTGTCGAGCAAGCTAGAACAGTTGCAGGCCTTGTTGGCCCCGGTGGTCGTGGCCCTTGGCTATGAATGCTGGGGTATTGAGTTTTCGGCTCAAGGTCGCCACTCACTGTTGCGCGTTTATATCGATAAGGAAGGCGGCGTGTTGGTGGACGATTGCGCCATCGTCAGCCGTCAGATCAGCGGTGTGCTGGATGTTGAAGATCCAATCACCTCCGAATACACCCTTGAAGTTTCCTCGCCTGGCATGGAGCGCCCCCTGTTCACACTTGAACAGTTCGCTTTGTTTGCCGGTGAACAAGTGAAGATCAAGCTGCGCTCGCCTTTCGAAGGTCGACGCAACTTCCAAGGCCTTCTGCGCGGTGTAGAAGAGCAGGACGTCGTGGTGCAGGTAGATGACCATGAGTTCCTGTTGCCGATCGATATGATCGACAAGGCCAACATTATTCCCAGTTTTGACTGATACGTGCCAGATACTGCGGATCCCGCGGATCCAATGGCTTGCGAAAGGCGAGGCGTACGATGAGCAAAGAAGTACTGCTGGTTGTTGAGTCGGTATCCAATGAAAAGGGCGTACCGGCTAACGTTATTTTTGAAGCGCTGGAGCTGGCTCTGGCCACTGCTACCAAGAAGCGGTTCGAAGACGAAGTTGATTTGCGTGTGGAGATCAATCGCCACACCGGTGCCTACGAGACTTTCCGTCGCTGGACGGTCGTCGAGGAAGCCGACCTGGACGATCCAGCTATCGAAACCTGGCCGAGCAAGGTTGCGGAAACGCACCCGGGCGCCAAGGTCGGTGATGTCGTCGAAGAAAAAATCGAGTCCATCGAATTCGGTCGCATCGCTGCACAGACTGCCAAGCAGGTCATTGTGCAGAAGGTTCGCGAAGCCGAGCGCGCGCAAGTCGTCGACGCTTATCGTGAGCGCCTGGGGGAAATCATCTCCGGCACCGTGAAAAAAGTCACCCGCGACAATGTGATCGTCGACCTGGGCAACAACGCCGAAGCGTTGCTGGCTCGCGAAGACATCATTTCTCGCGAAACTTTCCGGGTTGGCGTGCGTTTGCGTGCGCTGCTCAAGGAAATCCGCACCGAGAACCGGGGCCCGCAGCTGATCCTGTCGCGTACAGCGCCGGAAATGCTGATCGAGTTGTTCCGCATCGAAGTGCCGGAAATTGCTGAAGGCCTGATCGAAGTCATGGCCGCTTCCCGTGATCCGGGTTCGCGCGCCAAGATCGCGGTCCGCTCCAAGGACACGCGTATCGACCCACAAGGTGCCTGCATCGGCATGCGTGGTTCGCGTGTCCAGGCCGTATCCGGCGAGTTGGGCGGCGAGCGCGTGGACATCGTCCTGTGGGACGACAACCCGGCTCAGTTCGTGATCAATGCCATGTCGCCTGCTGAAGTGGCGGCAATTATCGTCGACGAAGATGCCCACGCCATGGACATCGCCGTTGGCGCAGACAATCTGGCTCAGGCCATCGGTCGCGGTGGTCAGAACGTGCGTCTGGCCAGCCAATTGACTGGCTGGACCCTGAACGTGATGACCGAATCGGACATCCAGGCTAAGCAGCAAGCTGAAACCGGCGACATCCTGCGCAACTTCATCGAAGAGCTTGAAGTCGATGAAGAGCTGGCGCAGGTGCTGGTGGATGAAGGCTTTACCAGCCTGGAAGAGATTGCCTACGTACCGGTGGAGGAAATGCTCAACATCGACGGCTTTGACGAGGAAATCGTCAACGAGCTTCGCGCTCGGGCCAAGGATCGTTTGTTGACCAAAGCCATCGCTACTGAGGAAAAGCTGGCAGACGCCCATCCGGCCGAAGACCTGCTCTCGCTTGAGGGCATGGACAAGGATTTGGCGATGGAACTGGCGGTGCGCGGCGTAATTACCCGCGAAGACCTGGCCGAGCAGTCTATTGACGATCTGCTCGACATCGACGGCATTGACGATGATCGTGCCGGCAAGTTGATCATGGCCGCCCGAGCCCACTGGTTCGAGTAATTAGGCGCGGCCTGAGGAGAGAAGTGCATGACGCAAGTCACGGTGAAACAACTGGCCGATGAGGTCAAAACACCGGTAGAGCGCCTGTTGCAGCAGATGCGTGAGGCAGGTCTGCCGCACACCGCCGCCGAGGAACATGTGACCGACAGTGAAAAGCAGTCCCTGCTGACTCACTTGAAGAGCAGTCACAAGGCAAAAGTGGAAGAACCGCGCAAGATCACTCTGCAGCGTAAAACCACCAGCACCCTGCGTGTTGCCGGTAGCAAAAGCATCAGCGTTGAAGTACGCAAGAAGAAAGTCTTCGTACAGCGCAGCCCGGAAGAAATCGAAGCCGAGCGCAAACGCGAACAGGAAGAACGTCGCGCAGTAGAAAATGCTGCTCGCCAGAAGGCTGAAGAAGAAGCCAAGCGTCGCGCCGAAGAAGAAGCGCGCCGCCAGCCTGCTGCTGCGCAGACCGCTCCGGTAGAAGCCGTCGAGGCTGTTGCCCCGGCCGCCGAACCTGTGCGCGAAGCGGCGCCAGTCGTGGCTGCTGCCCCGGCTCCAGCCGACACTCGCAAGCGCGACGAACAGCGTCGTCCGGACAAGCCACGGGCCGACGACAACCGTCGTGGCAGCGGCGATGGTGAGCGCAAGAACGCGCCTCATCGTGCTTCGGTCAAGGAAAAGGCGCCAGCACCTCGTGTTGCGCCACGTACCACCGACGAAGAAAGCGACGGCTTCCGTCGTGGCGGTCGCGGCAAGGCCAAGCTGAAGAAACGCAACGCCCACGGTTTCCAGAGCCCTACCGGCCCTGTCGTGCGTGAAGTGAAGATCGGCGAGACCATCACTGTGGGCGATCTGGCCCAGCAGATGTCGGTCAAGGCTGCTGAAATCATCAAGTTCATGTTCAAGCTGGGTACGCCAGCCACCATCAACCAGGTACTGGACCAGGAAACTGCCCAACTGGTTGCTGAAGAGCTGGGCCACAAAGTGACCTTGGTTAGCGACACCGCCCTGGAAGATTCCCTGGCCGAGTCCCTGAAGTTCGAAGGTGAGGCGGTTTCCCGTGCTCCGGTCGTGACCGTCATGGGCCACGTCGACCACGGTAAAACGTCCCTGCTCGACTACATTCGTCGCGCCAAGGTGGCGGCCGGTGAAGCGGGTGGTATTACCCAGCACATCGGTGCCTACCACGTTGAAACCGACCGCGGCATGGTGACGTTCCTCGACACCCCGGGTCACGCCGCGTTTACCGCGATGCGTGCCCGTGGTGCCAAGGCGACCGACATCGTAATCCTGGTGGTTGCAGCGGACGACGGCGTGATGCCACAAACCATCGAAGCCGTTCAGCATGCCAAGGCTGCTGGCGTGCCGCTGGTGGTTGCGGTGAACAAGATCGACAAGCCGGGCGCCGATCTCGATCGCATCCGCAGCGAACTGTCGGTCCACGGCGTGACCTCCGAAGAGTGGGGTGGCGACACTCCATTCGTTCCGGTCTCGGCGAAGATGGGTACCGGCGTTGACGAACTGCTCGAAGCCGTTCTGCTGCAGGCCGAGGTTCTCGAACTGACCGCTACGCCTTCGGCACCTGGCCGTGGTGTTGTGGTTGAATCGCGCCTCGACAAGGGCCGTGGCCCGGTTGCAACGGTCCTGGTCCAGGACGGTACGCTGCGTCAAGGCGACATGGTGCTGGTCGGCTCGAACTATGGCCGCGTGCGCGCCATGCTCGACGAGAACGGCAAGCCTATCAAGGAAGCCGGTCCGGCTATCCCGGTCGAGATCCTCGGCCTGGACGGTACCCCGGACGCTGGCGACGAGATGAGCGTTGTGGCGGACGAGAAGAAAGCCCGTGAAGTGGCTCTGTTCCGTCAAGGCAAGTTCCGCGAAGTCAAACTGGCTCGCGCTCACGCCGGCAAGCTGGAAAACATCTTCGAGAACATGGGCCAGGAAGAGAAGAAGACGCTCAACATCGTCCTCAACTCCGACGTCCGTGGTTCCCTGGAAGCGTTGAACGGCGCCTTGAATGGCCTGGGTAACGACGAAGTGCAAGTACGTGTGGTCGGTGGCGGTGTCGGTGGTATCACCGAGTCCGACGCCAACCTGGCACTGGCTTCCAACGCTGTACTGTTCGGCTTCAACGTGCGTGCCGATGCCGGCGCTCGCAAGATCGTCGAGCAGGAAGGCCTGGATATGCGTTACTACAACGTGATCTACGACATCATCGAAGACGTCAAGAAAGCGTTGACCGGTATGCTGGGCAGCGACGTCCGGGAGAACATCCTGGGCGTGGCCGAAGTTCGCGACGTGTTCCGTTCGCCGAAGTTCGGTGCCATCGCCGGTTGCATGGTGATCGAAGGTGTCGTTCACCGTAACCGTCCGATCCGTGTACTGCGTGAAGACATCGTGATCTTCGAAGGCGAGCTGGAATCCCTGCGTCGCTTCAAGGATGACGCTTCCGAAGTGCGTGCCGGCATGGAATGCGGTATTGGCGTCAAGAGCTACAACGACGTCAAGGTTGGCGACAAGATCGAAGTCTTCGAGAAGGTCCAGGTTGCTCGCAGCCTCTAACTCGCGCACTTCAAGAGCCGCGCCGGGCAGCCGCATGAACATGCGCTGCCTTGCTGGCGGACTCTAAACGCAACGCCCGGTCTGGCTTTTGCCAGGCCGGGCGTTTGCCGCTTTCAGACCTCACGGGTTTCACCGTGGGGCAGTAACAGGTAACAATACATGGCAAAAGAATACAGCCGTACCCAACGAATCGGCGATCAGATGCAGCGCGAGCTGGCCCAACTGATCCGTCGCGAAGTCAAAGACCCGCGCGTCGGCCTGGTCACCATCACTGCAGTGGAAGTCAGCCGTGACGTCGGTCACGCCAAGATTTTCATCACCGTGATGGGCCAGGACAGCGCTGAGGAAATCGCCCAGAGCATCAAGGTGCTCAACTCGGCCGCCGGCTTCCTGCGTATGCAGCTGGCTCGGGAGATGAAGCTGCGCAGCGTCCCGCAGTTACACTTCCATTACGACGAAAGCGTCGTCCGGGGTGCGCATCTGTCGGCACTGATCGAACGCGCCGTGGCGGAAGACAGCCAGCATCCGGCTGCGGCTGAACCTGAAGACACCAAGGAGTAATCGGTGGCTCAGGTCAAACGTATCCGTCGTAATGTCAGCGGTATCATCCTGCTCGACAAGCCGCTGGGGTTCACCTCCAACGCGGCCTTGCAAAAGGTCCGCTGGCTGCTCAATGCCGAAAAGGCCGGGCACACCGGTAGCCTCGATCCGCTGGCCACTGGCGTGCTGCCACTGTGCTTTGGCGAGGCGACCAAGTTCTCCCAGTACCTGCTCGATTCCGACAAGGGTTACGAAACCCTGGCGCAACTGGGCAAGACCACCACCACGGCGGACGCCGAAGGTGAGGTTTTGCTGGAGCGCCCGGTGACCGTTGGTCAGGCGGATGTCGAAGCGGTGTTGCCGAAATTTCGCGGGAAAATCAGTCAGATACCGCCGATGTACTCCGCTTTGAAGCGCGATGGACAGCCGTTGTATAAACTGGCCCGTGCAGGCGAAGTAGTGGAGCGCGAACCGCGTTCTGTTACTATTGCGCGCTTGGAATTGCTGGCCTTTGACGGTAATACTGCGCGGCTGGCCGTGGATTGCAGCAAGGGCACCTATATCCGGACCTTGGTGGAGGATATTGGCGAGCAGCTCGGTTGTGGCGCATACGTGGCAGAATTGCGACGGACCCAGGCCGGGCCTTTCACGTTGGCCCAGACGGTCACGCTGGAAGAGCTTGAAGCGGTGCATGCCGAAGGCGGCAACGAAGCGGTCGACCGTTTCCTGATGCCATCGGACAGCGGCCTGCTGGATTGGCCGCTCTTGCAGTTCTCGGAACACAGCGCGTTCTACTGGCTCAACGGCCAGCCGGTACGCGCCCCGGATGCGCCGAAGTTCGGCATGGTCCGGGTACAGGATCACAACGGTCGCTTCATCGGTATCGGTGAAGTGAGCGAAGACGGGCGCATTGCGCCGCGTCGACTGATTCGGTCGGAATGACCGGAACCAGCCTGCGTAACAGCGGGTTGGCGAGTGTGGCTGTTAACAGGCACGGTCACTACTCATTTATAGATACAGGGATTTGTCCCTGGCCTGTTGAAGCTGTTCCTCGGAACAGTTTCCTGACTAAAAGGATTGCCTCATGGCTCTCGACGTTCAAGAAAAAGCTCAAATCGTAGCTGACTACCAGCAAGCTGTTGGTGACACTGGTTCGCCAGAAGTGCAAGTTGCACTGCTGACCGCCAACATCAACAAACTGCAAGGTCACTTCAAGGCCAACGGTAAAGATCACCACTCCCGTCGTGGTCTGATCCGCATGGTAAACCAGCGTCGCAAGTTGCTGGACTACCTGAAAGGCAAGGACGTGAGCCGTTACAGCGCTCTGATCGCTCGCCTGGGTCTGCGTCGCTAATCAGCGATTGCGCTAGAGGTTGGTGGTCTGTCGTACGTCAGTGGGGTTCCCGCTGGCGCATGGCAGGCTCCCAGCCTCAAGTTTTATCTGGATACACGTTTTACCCTGGACAGGCGTCGGGCCGATTCCCGCCATTGCCCAAGAATTTCGCAAGAAGACAAGTTCCCCAAGAGCCACAAAGAAGGTAGGACACCGTGAACCCGGTAATCAAAAAATTCCAGTTCGGTCAGTCGACCGTTACCCTCGAGACTGGCCGTATCGCCCGTCAGGCCTCCGGCGCAGTGCTGGTCACCGTTGACGACGACGTCAGCGTATTGGTGACCGTTGTCGGTGCCAAGCAAGCCGATCCAGGCAAGGGCTTCTTCCCTCTGTCTGTTCACTACCAGGAAAAGACTTACGCTGCCGGTAAGATCCCTGGCGGTTTCTTCAAGCGCGAAGGCCGTCCTTCCGAGAAGGAAACCCTGACTTCCCGACTGATCGACCGTCCGATCCGTCCGCTGTTCCCAGAAGGTTTCATGAACGAAGTGCAGGTTGTCTGCACCGTCGTGTCCACCAGCAAGAAAACCGAACCGGACATCGCTGCGATGATCGGCACCTCGGCTGCCCTGGCCATCTCCGGCATTCCTTTCGATGGCCCGATCGGCGCTGCCCGCGTTGCGTTCCACGAAAGCACCGGCTACCTGCTGAACCCGACTTACGAGCAGTTGAAGGCGTCGAGCCTGGACATGGTCGTGGCCGGTACTTCCGAAGCCGTGCTGATGGTTGAATCCGAAGCTAAAGAGCTGACCGAAGACCAGATGCTGGGCGCCGTGCTGTTCGCCCACGACGAGTTCCAGGTGGTGATCAACGCCGTCAAGGAACTGGCCGCCGAAGCTGCCAAGCCAACCTGGACCTGGGCGCCACAGCCAGAAGCCACCGAGCTGCTGGGCGCGATCCGTGCCGAGTTCGGCGACGCGATCTCCCAGGCCTACACCATCACCATCAAGGCCGACCGCTACGCACGCCTGGGCGAACTGAAAGACCAGGTTGTCGCCAAGTTCTCCGGCGAAGAAGGCCAGCCATCGGCCAGCGACGTCAAGGCTGCTTTTGGTGAAATCGAATACCGCACCGTTCGCGAAAACATCGTCAACGGCAAGCCGCGTATCGACGGTCGCGACACCCGCACCGTACGTCCGCTGAACATCGAAGTCGGCGTCCTGCCAAAGACCCACGGTTCGGCACTGTTCACCCGTGGCGAGACCCAGGCGCTGGTCGTTGCAACACTGGGCACCGCCCGTGACGCGCAACTGCTGGACACCTTGGAAGGCGAAAAGAAAGACCCGTTCATGTTGCACTACAACTTCCCTCCGTTCTCGGTGGGCGAGTGCGGTCGCATGGGTGGCGCCGGTCGTCGCGAAATCGGTCACGGCCGTCTGGCCCGTCGTTCGGTCCAGGCCATGCTGCCGGCCGCTGACGTGTTCCCGTACACCATTCGCGTGGTGTCGGAAATCACCGAATCCAACGGTTCGAGCTCGATGGCTTCGGTCTGCGGCGCTTCCCTGGCCCTGATGGACGCTGGTGTGCCGATGAAGGCACCGGTGGCCGGTATCGCCATGGGTCTGGTTAAAGAAGGCGAGAAGTTCGCCGTCCTGACCGACATCCTGGGTGACGAAGACCACCTGGGCGACATGGACTTCAAAGTGGCCGGTACCGCCAAGGGCGTCACCGCACTGCAGATGGACATCAAGATCAAGGGCATCACCGAAGAGATCATGGAAATCGCCCTGGGCCAAGCCCTGGAAGCGCGCCTGAACATCCTCGGCCAGATGAACCAGATCATCGGTCAGTCCCGTACCGAGCTGTCGGAAAATGCTCCGACCATGATCGCGATGAAAATCGACACCGACAAAATCCGTGACGTCATCGGTAAAGGCGGCGCGACCATCCGTGCGATCTGCGAAGAAACCAAGGCTTCGATCGACATCGAAGACGACGGTTCGATCAAGATCTTCGGCGAAACCAAGGAAGCGGCAGAAGCAGCACGCCAGCGCGTCCTGGGCATCACCGCGGAAGCCGAGATCGGCAAGATCTACGTCGGCAAGGTTGAGCGCATCGTCGACTTCGGCGCGTTCGTCAACATCCTGCCGGGCAAGGACGGTCTGGTTCACATCTCCATGCTGAGCGATGCTCGCGTCGAGAAAGTGACCGACATCCTGAAGGAAGGCCAGGAAGTGGAAGTGTTGGTACTGGACGTGGACAACCGCGGCCGTATCAAGCTGTCCATCAAGGACGTCGCAGCAGCCAAGGCATCGGGCGTTTAATCACCCCGTCGTCTAACCGCTGAACAAGCAAACGCCCCGACTGGTTCGGGGCGTTTTGCTGTGTGGTGAAAAACCACCGCCAGGCAGGTTGCCTGGCTACGGGGGACGGTGCTAGTTTTAGCCACCGCCCGTGTAGCTCAGTCGGTAGAGCAGCGCACTCGTAACGCGAAGGTCGCAGGTTCGATTCCTGTCTCGGGCAAGATTTTCCCTCGTTATTTCACCTTCCTGCTCAGCTCCTCGACCGTGCGCTTGAGCTGGTCCATCTCGTTGTCCTGATCGCTGAGTTCCCGTTTCAGGGACGAAATCTCGCTGTTGCTCGAGCTCGAACTGGAGCCGCTATTGCGCTTGAGTTCTTCCACCTGCTTGCCAAGATCCTTCAGATCGCTTTCCTGTTCCTTGATGGTGCGCTTGAGCTCGTCGATCTCCCTGCTGCTGGAGGTGGAGCTGGAGCCGCTGTTGTGCTTGAGTTCTTCGATCTGGCGGGCCTGCTCGCTGAGGGTGCGTTTCTGGTTTTCCAGTTCGTCGGCATTGTTCTTTACGGTTTTTGGCAGGTTTTCCAAGGCGCTGGCGCTGACGTTGGTCTTTACGAGTACGTACTTATCGAATTGGTTGTAATGAAGTGCAGGAATGGCGTCGTGGTCAGAGGGACCATCGGAGGAGACTTCAACCGCCGCTTGGGCAACGCCGGCCAAGATCAGGCTGCCGAGCAGCAAGGTCGCGGTAGCAAGACGGGTCGACGAACGTTTCGAAAAGCTGCGCATCACTGGGGTTCCTTGTGAAGTGCTGGAATGGCACATTGCTATGACTGGTTATTCTGACAGATGTTCCCTAGTCCCCTTGGCTTCGTATGCGCATGGTTTTTTGTGGGATTGATGTAAAGAGCCGTGTAAATCGTAGGCAAAACATCCTATATTCACTGCCTGCATGAGCACCGCCCAGCAGTTTTCAGATGATCCACGAATGGTTCTGAAGGCCAGGTGAACCGGGCTTCCAACGGCTTCCTGCGTCAGAGAGATCCTTGATGATCCAGATCCATCTTCCATTCCCAGATCAGCGAGAACGCCATGACCGTTAAAGAATTGAGTCAAGAAGCCAGACACGAAGAAGCCCTGGAAAAGTACTTGAAAGAAACGCCGCAACTGCGGGAAGAGATCAAGGACTTGTCCGCCGACGATCAGAAAGACCAGATCCAATGGGCATTCGAGGACGAGGCCGAAGCCCAGGGGCTGCAACCCTGGGAGTTGACGCTCAAGTACACCAGCACGCCTGAAGAATTCGAGGTGCAGCGCCTTGCATTGCACAAGGAAGCGGCCGAGGTGTTGGGTGTGGAATGGGATGAATACTGCGAGATGAATAATCTGGTGGTCTGAAAGCACGCGGTAAAAGCGACACTGTGGCGAGGGAGCTTGCTCCCGCTGGGTTGCGCAGCAGCCCCAAAAGAGGGGGCCGCTTCGCGGCCCAGCGGGAGCAAGCTCCCTCGCCACGGACTATCTTTGTTCCTGATTACCCGGCGTCAGCCTGTCAGAGGCTCAGCCGCATCGACAGATCCACCGCCTTCACATCCTTGGTCATCGCACCGATCGAGATGTAGTCCACTCCCGTCTCGGCTATCGGGCGCAACGTGCTTTCGTTAATCCCGCCGCTGGCTTCCAGTTTCGCTTTGCCGCCATTGAGGCGTACGGCTTCGCGCATGTCGTCCAGGCTCAGTTCGTCGAGCATGATGATGTCGGCACCGGCCGCCAGCGCTTCTTTCAATTCCGCCAGGCTTTCCACTTCGACTTCCACCGGTTTGCCCGGTGCGATCTTATGGGCGGCGGCGATGGCCTGGGCGATCCCGCCGCAAGCGGCGATGTGGTTTTCCTTGATCAGGAAGGCATCGTACAGGCCGATGCGGTGGTTATGGCAGCCGCCGCAGGTGACTGCGTATTTCTGGGCCAGGCGCAGCCCGGGCAGGGTCTTGCGGGTGTCCAGCAGCTTGACCTGGGTGCCGGCGACAAAGTCGGCCAGGTAGCGGGCCCGGGTGGCGACGCCCGACAGCATCTGCAGGAAGTTCAGCGCGCTGCGTTCGCCGGTCAGCAGCGAACGGGCCGGGCCTTCCAGGTGGAACAGCACCTGGTCGGGGCTGACCCGGTCGCCATCGCGCACTTGCCAATGCACCGCGACACGCGGATCCAGCTGCCGGAACACGGCATCGACCCAGGCCGTGCCACTGATGATCGCCGCATCGCGGGTGATGATGGTGGCCTTGGCCAGGCGTTCGGCGGGGATCAGTTGCGCGGTGATGTCGCCGCTGCCGACGTCTTCAAGCAACGCGCGGCGCACGTTGGCTTCGATTTCGGCGGTCAGGTCGGCGAGGCGTAGATTCGGCATAACGGGCTCCACAAACAAAGTGGCCTGGATTATAGGGTGTCGAAACCTGCATTTGGTCGCGTCCTCGCAACATTTCCTCATTTCCTCGGTCACTAGATGCGCCGTATTTCGAGCTGCGTCACAGAGTACCGCTGGTGCGGCGGGGTTCTTTTACCCATAATCCGCCTTTCGATTGACGCCATAGCTTTGACGTCATGAGCCGAAGAACCGTTTCAGGAGGCCAGGATGCACAACGACGGGAATGTAGTGCCTTTGCACAAGGTGTCTACCGATCAGGCGACTCGCTCGCCGCTCGCCCGCCTGCCTGTGATTCTGCTTCAGGTTCGCGACAAGGCCGCCCAGCAGTTGCGCCTGGGCTTGCAGGGGCTGTTCGATAACGCTGACGACACCTTGTTCGAAATGGCCGACCGGGCGCGCGATGACGTCGAGCAGAACTTGTACTTCGAGGCCATGCGGGACCTGCGCCTGAAGCGCAAAAGCATCGAGCGGGAATTCATCGAGCAGTTTTTTGAGACCTTCGTCAGCCTGGCCCAGTACGACCTGACCCACGCCACCTTGGCGCCTACCCTGGCGTCGGACGGTCAACCCCAGCGCTCCCAAGACGACCTGGAGCGGCAGTTGGCGGTCGAGGCCATGGTCGCTCGGGTGCTCAGGCGCGATGGCGTGGCGCTGGAGCAACTGACGGCCCGGCTCGGTGTGCTGCTGGCTCGACCGCTGGGCAATCAGCACAATCCCCTGAGCCCGGCACTGCTGTGCGAAAAGTTCTTGCAGGCCGGGCGCAACCTGGGCGTGGGCATCAAGGTCAAGCTGATCCTGCTCAAACTGTTCGAGCGTTATGTGCTCAGCGAGTGCGACCAACTTTATACCGAGGCCAACCAGTTGCTGGCGGCCACGGGGATCCTGCCGGAACTCAAGGTGACGCCGGCGCGTAGGGTCTCGGATCGCCCCGAGGATACCCCCAGCCCCAACGCCGAAATCGCCGCCAAACCCAGCGATGCCGAAGTCGACGACAGCGTGCAGGAAGTGTTCGCCGCCTTGCAGAAGCTATTGATGCAAGTGCGTGGCAGCGTGGCGCCGACCCTGGAACCCAGTGTGCCGCCCCAGCCAATTTCTACCCGTGACCTGCTGCGGCTGCTCTCGCATTTGCAGCAATACGTGCCGGCGCCTGCCGTGCAGGACGAGTTCGACCTGCGTAGCCAGCTCGAACAACTGCTGACCCGGGTCAGCGTCAGGAGTGGCAAGTCCCGGGTGGTCGACGGCGCTGATGAAGATGTGATCAACCTGATCTCGATGATGTTCGAATTCATCCTCGACGACCATAACCTGCCAGATTCCTTCAAGGCCCTGATCGGTCGCCTGCAAATCCCGATGCTCAAGGGCGCGGTGCAGGACAAGAGCTTTTTCAGCCGCGGTAACCATCCGGCCCGGCGACTGCTCAACGAAATCGCGGCCGCAGCCATGGGTTGGGGCGATTGCGACGATCATCAGCGTGACAGCCTGTACTTGCGCATCGAGCAGGTCGTTCAGCGCCTGCTGAATGACTTCGTCGATGACCCGGCGATTTTCTCCGAACTGCTCGCCGATTTCCTCGCCTTCACCAGTGACGAGCGGCGCCGCAGCGAGTTGCTTGAACAGCGTATCCGCGACGCCGAAGAAGGTCGGGCCAAGGCCGAACTGGCGCGCCAGCGTGTCGAAGGGGCGCTGAACCAGGTGATGCTGGGCAAAGTCTTGCCACAAGCCGTGGTGGAGTTCGTGCAGCAGGCCTGGAGCCAGGTGTTGTTGCTGACCTGTTTCAAGCACGGCAAGTATTCCGCCGAGTGGCAGGCTGACGTCCTGACCCTGGAGCAATTGATCTGGAGCGTCCAGCCTCACGACGAGCCCGATGCCGGCCTGCGTCTGCTGGCGATGGTGCCGGAACTGCTCAAGGCCCTGCGTGAAGGCCTGAGCCGTTCGGCGTTCGACCCATTCGCCACCAGCGAGTTTTTCAGTGAGCTGGAAGTCCTCCATGTGCAGGCGCTCGAACGCATGGGCCAGGCAACGGAACAGGTCCAGTCGCTCGATTCGCCGGCCATGGTCGAGGTGTCGGAAAGAATTGTTTTGCGTGCGCCGCAAAAGTCGGCGGGGGAGAGCGTGGCGGTGCATTTGCCGGCGGATGACGTCGGCCTGCTGCAGGTCGACCAACTGCACCTGGGGAGCTGGGTCGAGTTCCAGGAGGACGAGGACAATACCCTGCGTTGCAAGCTGGCGGCGATCATCGAGGCCACCGGCAAATACGTCTTCGTCAATCGCACTGGCCTCAAGGTGCTGGAGCACAGCCGCACCAGCCTGGCCCTGGAGTTCCGCCGGGGCGCGGCGCGGCTGTTGGACGACACCCTGTTGTTCGACCGGGCGCTGGAGTCGGTGCTGGGCAATCTGCGCCAGCTCAATCGCGGCAAGTGATCGCGCAGCCCGGCCCGATCACGGCATACTGACGGCATTCACCGTCGTCATCGAAGGAACCTGTATGCAGTTGGACTCCGCGAGCGGTTGGTGCGAGGGGGTGCGTCATTGCCCGTCGCCCAACTTCAATGCGCGCCCGGAAGGCGAAATCTCCCTGCTGGTGATCCACAACATCAGCCTGCCACCGGCACAATTCGCCACGGGCAAGGTGCAGGAATTCTTCCAGAATCGTCTGGATGTCACGGAACATCCCTACTTTGCCGGTATCGCCGACTTGCGCGTCTCCGCACATTTCCTGATCGAACGTGACGGCAGCGTGACCCAGTTTGTCTCTTGTCTGGATCGCGCGTGGCATGCGGGCGTCTCGTGCTTCGAGGGGCGCGAGACCTGTAACGATTTTTCCCTGGGCATCGAGCTGGAGGGCACGGATGATCTGCCATTCACCGACGCGCAATATGTCGCATTGGTGGACCTGACCCGGCAGTTGCAAGCGGCGTTCAGGGCGATCACCGTGCAGCGAATCTGCGGGCACAGCGACATCGCTCCAGGGCGCAAGACCGAGCCGGGACCGGCATTCGACTGGGCGCGCTATCGCGCGGCCCTGACAGAAGGGGAAGGACAATGAGTTTTCTGGTGTTGCTGCTGGCCGTCTGGATCGAGAAGTTCTCGGCCTTGCGCCTGCGGGTCCAGCGCGACGGCGGTTGGCTGCGCGAGCTGAACAAACTCGAGGCGAGCCCACGGTGGGTCAACCGGCCTTGGCTGGTGTTGACCTCAATGGTCCTGCTGCCCGTGGCCCTGCTGGCGTTGCTTTTGTGGGTACTGGAGCCAGTGGCCTACGGCTTGCTGGCGCTGCCGGTGCACTTGCTGGTGGTGATTTATAGCCTGGGGCGCGGTGATCTGCTGGCCGCCCTCGGGCCGTTTCGCGACGCCTGGCGTCGGGAAGACCTGCAAGCGGCGGCTCATGTGGCCAAGCGCGACCTGGACATTGAAGCCGATGACGGTGAGCAGTTACTGGAGCGAGTCCAGGGCCATTTGTTGTGGCAGGCCTACCAGAGCTTTTTCGCGGTGATTTTCTGGTATTTCGTGTTGGGCCCGGGCGCGGCCTTGAGCTATCGATTGCTGGCGCTGGCTGCCGAGCACAGCCAGACCCCCGGCGTGGCCGAGCGGGCCGCGCAAATGCGCGATGCCTTCGATTGGGTGCCGGTGCGGTTGCTGGCGGCGAGCTTCGCCCTGGTGGGCAATTTCGTTGCGGTCAGCCGGGTCATGCTGCATGAACTGTTGAACTGGAACATCAGCGCCGCCGACCGTATCGACAAGGTTGGCCTGGTGGCTGGCGAGATCCCCAAGCCCGTCGCCGGGCCGGACGGCATCAACAGCCTGGATCGCCTATGGGAATTGCTGCTGCGTGCGGCAGTGCTCTGGTATGCCGGGTTCGCGTTGTGGACGGTGTTGGCCTGATCAGCGTAAGCAAGGTTGTAGCCAGGCGCTTTTGTGGCGAGGGAGCTTGCTCCCGCTCGGCTGCGCAGCAGCCGCAAACCCGGACAAAGCGATCTGCCTGAGCAACCCCGGGGCCTGCTTCGCAGGCCAGCGGGAGCAAGCTCCCTCACCACAGTGTTTTCGTGGTTCATCTCTCTCGTTAACCTTAAGTTACAAATCTCCCCGCCGATTTAGGCTATACAGGGACAGCGCCCGAATAGTGGCTTTCTGCTGTCTCCGTGCGCGCGCTCATAACAATAAGAACACTACCGGGAGACTTCCTTGTGAAGAGTTTGCTCTGGCCCGCCGTCGCGCTGATGAACCGCCTGAGCTTCGGCATGAAGTTCAGCCTGATCAGCGTGCTGTTCCTGCTGCCAATGCTGGTGACCAACTTCTTTCTGGTGCGTGATTCCTATCGGGAATTCCAGGGCACCCAGGTGGAGCTGCAAAGCCTCGACCTGCTGGGCAGCAGCCTGGCCCTGCGCCGGGACCTGGAAACCCTCAACAACCTGGTGCAGATCAATGCCAGCCTGGGCCAGTCTGGCAAGGCCGGTGATGTGGAGGCGAAGATCGGTAGCCTGGAACAACAGGTCCTCACGCGCCTGCAAGGCATGACCGCCATGGCCATCGAGCCTGAGCAGGTCAGTGCCTTCGAGGCCAAGCGCGACGAGATGATCGGCGCTTTCAAGGCCCAGCAAGCTGAAAGCTCCCTGCAGAGCAAAAGTGCGCTGATCGGCAAATTGCTCAACAGCGCCCAGATGTTCAGCCAGATCATCGCCAGCCAGGCGGGGCTGAGCCGCGACAACCAGAGCGACATCCGCCAGCTCAGCGAACTGATCATCGGCACCACCCCCAAGGTCACCCAGATCCTCGGCGAAGGCCGGGCGCTGGGTGCGTCCTCGTTGGGGCTGGGGTTTCTCAATTCGGCGTCGAGCACCCGCTTCGATGAGTTGCTGGGGCAGATCGAAAAGCTCCAGGGTGAGTACGACTTGAAACTGCAGGACGCCCTCGGTTCCAGCAAAGCGGCTGGGCAAGCCCTTGCCACCCAGGCCGACGGCAGCAAAAGCACCCTGAAAAAAGCCTCGGAACTGATCGAGGAACAGGTGGTGATGGCCGACACCCTCGATGCGCCGTGGCCGGCATTCTTTGATCAGGTCAGCGGCTTGATGGCGCAGACCTATGAATTGAACGAAGCGACCCAGGACTTTCTCGGTGTGCAGTTGCAACAGCGCCTGGAGCAGAATCGCAGCCATATGGTGCTGCAAGCCGTGGCACTGGTGGCGGTGTTCCTGTTGATTTTTTACCTGTACGCCGGCTTCTACGCGTCGACCCGCACCACCCTCCAACACCTGGGCCAGATGATGGACAAGGTGGCGGCGGGGGACATGACGGTCAATTTCGTCGCCCGCAGCCAGGATGAACTGGGCGAATTGGGTGAAGTGTTCAACGGTACGGTGGCGAAGATCCACGACCTGATCGAACAGGTCGGTCGCACCGTCGCGGAAGTCGAACGCCAGGCCGAGCAGGTGGAAACGGTATCGGCCCGGAGCAACCAGGCTGTCGCCGGCCAGCGCAGCCAGATCGAACTGGTGGCCACGGCGATGAACCAGATGTCGGCCACGGCCCAGGAAGTGGCGCGCAGTGCCGCCGCCGCGGTGAGCAGCGCCCACAGCGTGAACGACGAAACCCTCAGCGGGCGCGGGCTGGTGGAGTCCCAGCAGGGCAGCATCGCCCGCTTGGCCAGCGAGATCGACCAGTCGGTGCAGGTGATCAATCAACTGGCGACCGACAGCCAGGCCATCAGCCGCGTGCTGGATGTGATCAAGAGCATCGCCGAACAGACCATCCTGCTGGCCCTCAATGCCGCCATCGAAGCCGCCCGAGCCGGTGGGCAGGGGCGTGGTTTTGCCGTGGTGGCCGATGAAGTCCGGACCCTGGCCAAGCGGACCCAGCACTCGCCCGAAGAACTCGAAGCGATGATCACCCGCCTGCACGGCGGTGTCGGTGCCGCGGTCACGGCGATGGGCACTAGCCACGAGATGGCCAGCGGCACCGTCGGCCAGTCGGAAAAGGTCCAGCAGGCCTTGGAAAATATCCTCGGTGCGGTCGGCATGATCGTCGACCAGAACCAGCAGATCGCCGCCGCTGTGGAACAGCAGACGGCCGTGGCCCATGACATCGACCAGAACATCGTCGAGATCAACCGCGCCGGCGAACGCACCGCCGAAGGCGCTCACCAGACCGAAGATGCCAGCCGTGCGTTGTCCGCCCAGGTGGTGCAGCTCAAGCAGTTGATCAATGCGTTTCGGGTGTGATTGCCGCTGATTCACCGCAGGTCCAATGTGGGAGCGAGCTTGCTCGCGATGGCGTCAGGTCAGCCGACATAGATGTTGGCTGATACAACTGTCACTAAAACAAATCTGACGCTGGCGACGAACAGG